>CAJWER010000062.1 GCA_913030785.1 uncultured Chloroflexota bacterium
CACACGAGAGATCCGACGACAGAATTCGGCGGAAGTCTGAATGTACGGAGGCCATGTTGCCCACAATGAAGGCCGGCGTTGCTACGGGTCTGGGCCAGCTGCGCTGCGAGGAAGTACCGGCGCACGAACCGCAGCCTGGCAAGGTGTTGGTGCGGACGATCAAGGCATCGATCTGCGGCAGTGATCTGCACGTCGTCTATATGGGATGGAATGTGGAGTCGTTTCCTCTGGCTAACGGCCATCCAGGGCACGAGGGCGTCGGAGAGGTCGTTGACGGCGGCGGCACCGGCTTTCTGCCTGGAGAGCTGGTATTGACGGTCCCCTTCCCGACTACAGCCCACACCTTCTCCGAATACCAGCTCATAGACCCGGCCAGCCTGCTGCGCTTGCCAGACGGGCCGCCGCTATCCCACATGCTAATGGCCCAACAGTTGGGCACCACGATTTTCGCCTCGCACAAGCTGCCCTCACTCGTCGGCAAGACTGTGGTAGTGCTAGGACAGGGCTCTGCTGGCCTGTTCCACGACTTCGTCCTGCGTCGGCTTGGCGCAGACCGAATCATCGTTGTCGAGCCTGTCGCCGAGCGCCGAGCCGCGGCCACGGCGATGGGAGTAGACGAGACTATCGACCTGACAGGCGCCGCGGCGACAAACGGGGTGATGGACCTGACTGATGGTAAAGGAGCGGACGTGGTGATCGAGTCGGTGGGCAGTGTCGAGACGTTGAATCAATCCCTGCACATGGCGCGGCTAAAAGGGCAGGTAGTCGTCTTTGGGCTCCCTCCCACGGCAGAACATGTCCCCTTCGACTGGGACGCGATGTTCCAAGGGCGCCTCACACTACATGCGGTCAGGGGCGCTCAAGAGGAGCCTGGTCTGCCGGATTTCAAGCTCGCGCTCGACTATATAGTCAAGGGGGAGATCGACGTGTCGCCGTTCGTAACCCACGACTACCCGATCTCGAGGATACAGGACGCCTTCGACATCGCATACTCACGCGAGGACGGCGCGCTGAAGGTTTCGCTTAGCTTTTAGTTCACAATCCCAACGGCAGGGTCTTCGACGCGCCGCCTTTGGCCAACGTAGTCCTCTAGTTCGAGAGAATGTCGAAGATATTGCCGATCTTGCCGCCGGCGTGCATTCGATATACCTCTGTGTAGCCGCAGTTGGTGCACGACACCGTCGAGAATTTTTGGTTCTGGAGATTCATGAACCGAGAAAATCCCGAACCGGTCGTCCTGATTTCCCCAGTTTCGAATTCGGTTGCCTCGCACTTTGTACAGGAGTACTGCTGTTTTGCCATTGATTTCCTTCTTGGCCGTTGTTCCCATGCAAACAAGGGCGACTAGCATATAATCGTAACTCTCCTTCATTGTATGGACGCCCCGAGACGCTGTCAAAATGTAAGGCACGGTCTCACCCTACCGGTGTCACGAAGAAGGCCGAAAGAAACCCCTCCCACCCGAACCCCACACCGCATTCCGTCGACGAAAATCCCGCAAGCGTCTCCATGTGACATTACACTGTCGGGCTGCTAAAAAGAGGTGTGCAAAACGGACAGAGTTTTTCGGGCATGTGGTACGATTCCCGCGTTCCTATCTTCTTAGCGACCGAGGTGGATGACTTGACGACGGCGCAACCCTACGAGATGACCGTTTCTCAGGCCTCCGAAGCCATAGCCCTGCGCTCACTCTCGCCCGTCGAATTGATGCGATCCCTCCTGGAACGTTCCAGCGCCCAAGACCCCGTGCTGCGAGTTTGGGAGACCCTTGACGAAGACGCGGCAATGGAGGCCGCGCGGCGCTCAGAGCAGGCGCTTTCCAAGAACGAAACGATCGGAAGACTCCAAGGCGTGCCCCTCGGAGTCAAGGACATCTTCAACACACAGGGCATGAGGACCAGTTCCGGTTCGCCCATATATGCTAACTTCGTCCCGGACCACGACTCGACAGCGGTGGCCCGCCTCAA
Source organism: uncultured Chloroflexota bacterium (assembly GCA_913030785.1). GTDB lineage: Bacteria > Chloroflexota > Dehalococcoidia > Lucifugimonadales > CAJWER01 > CAJWER01. The sequence continues at coordinate 1,968 of CAJWER010000062.1, forward strand.
GGGCGACGGCGCCATTGTTATGGGCAAAACCGTCACGACAGAGTTCGCCTCCTTCGATCCTCCGCCTACCCGCAATCCCTGGGGTCTCGACCACACGCCGGGCGGCTCAAGCAGCGGCTCAGCGGCAGGCGTCGCCGCTCGCATGTTCCCCGCTGCCCTCGGCTCCCAAACCGCCGGCTCGGTACTGCGCCCGGCCTCCTACAACGGCGTCGTCGGATTCAAGCCCACGCTCGGACGCATCAGCAGACACGGCGTGTTTACGGTCTCGTGGTCCGTCGACACTCTCGGCTACTTCACCAGGTCTGTAGAAGACGCTGCACTGCTCTTGGATGTCCTTGCCGGGCACGATCCCTTGGACACAGCATCATCCGACACACCAGTAGAGCCATACCGCCAGGCCGCGACGGCGGGAGGGAAGCCACCTCGTATCGGACTGGTTCGCGACTTTTTCTTCGAGCGGGCGGATGCCGACGTCCGTAATCACACCGAACGGGTGGCCGCTACACTCGCCGATGCCGGCGCGCACGTCGAGGAGATCCGGGTCTCGGCGGACTTCGACGATATGCTTGCAGCTCACCGCGTAGTGATGTCCGTGGAGATGGCGGCGGTCCATCAGCAGGTCTTCGAGACGCGTGCTGACGACTACGCGCCGCACGCAAGGGAGACCATCGAGGCGGGCCTGCTCCTGCCAGGCATCACATATGTACAGTCCCAGCGCATACGCCGACGGTTTCGCAGGAGCATGGAAAAGGCCGCCAGCGCCTGTGACATACTGCTCACCCCGACAACGGCAACGCCCGCTCCTCGCGATCTCGGTACCACCGGCGATCCGTGGTTCCAAACGCCGTGGACCACAGTGGGTTTCCCAACGATCACCCTGCCTTGCGGCTTAAGCTCCGATGGGATGCCTCTAGGAATTCAACTCGCAACAGGTCGATTTTCAGAGTCCAAATTGCTGGCGGCCGCCAGCTGGTGCGAGACAGTCTTGGGGAAGGACGGCGAGGCGTGGTCGACGCCGCCCGATCGAAACTAGGGGTTTGGAGCCTAAAACAGACCTCTGGAACAATAAAAGAACCCATTCGTGGCGATTCGATTTCCGAGCATCGACCGACCTGACATGAGCAACAATCACGACCTGAGCTGGATTTGGGTGAAAAAACCGGTTGCCACCCTGAAATTGGGCCTTGAATCTATGGCGAGAGTGTTTTCCAGCACGCGATTTGGGAGAATACACGTTGTTTCTGTCGAATAGCCCCATGCTATAATGTGATCATCCCCAGTTGGAGCCGTACTTGAAGATAACCCAAGACGAGGCAGTGGACCGTCAGACTATCCTCCACATCGAGTTGGAGGACGAGGACTTGGCCCCGTACCTCGACCGCTCATACCGCAAGCTGGCACAGCAGCTGTCGATCCCGGGCTTTCGCAAAGGCAAGGCGCCACGGGCCGTCGTGGAGAGTTTCGTCGGACGAGAGAGCCTCATCCACGAGTCTCTCGACGACATGTTGCCAGTAATGACGCAGCGCGCCATCGATGAGCAAGAGATCGAGGCCGCCGGCACGCCGGCCGTCGAGATTGTCGAGCTCGATCCCGTCACCGTCAAAGCCACGGTTCCGCTGATTCCAGAAGTGGACCTGGGCGCTTACAAAGACATCCGGCTCGACGATACCCCCGTCGAAATCACCAGCGAAGACGTGGATGGCAGGCTGGGCGAGCTCCAAGACCAGGCATCGTCCTGGGAGCCGGTGGAGCGAGAAGTGGCAGCCGGCGACATGACGACCATGGACGTCAAAGGCCACGTCGACGAAGAATACATCCTGAACAACGAGGACGCGGTGTACGTCGTCGATCTTGAGAGCACGCTGCCATTCGCAGGCTTCAGCGAACAACTCGTTGGGATGGAGGTCGGTGTCGAAAAAGAGTTCACGCTGAAGGTACCCGACGACCACGCCGACAACCGTTTTGCGGGCCACGATGTCCACATGAGCGTCACCGTGAAAGACGTCAAGGAGCGACTGCGTCCCGAGTTGGACGACGAGTTCGCCAAAAGCGTCGGCGACGGCTACGAGACATTTGTTGAGCTTCGGGAAAGTACGGAGGCTGAGATCAAGACGCAGGCAGAGGAGGCGCAGGCGGCACAGTACCGCGAGTCTGCCCTCGACGCACTAGTCAGTGGAGGCACCTTCGAGGTGGCCCCGATGCTAATCGACCACGAGGTCGAGCACATGGTTGACCGAAGGGACCGCTTCGTGGAGCGGCTTGAAGTCAGTATGGACGACTATCTGCGCTATACCGGCAAGAGCGACGAAGAGATGAAGCTCGAGATGCGCGAGCACGCGATGGAGAGATTCACGCGCTCGTACGCCCTGTCCAACCTGGCAGAGGCGGAGAATATCGTTATACCGGACGAAGAGATAGACGAACGGATCAAGGAGCTTGAGGCTGCTCGAGAAGGCGAGGAAAATACCCCCGAGGACCAGTCGGAGGTCGACCTGAATTCGGAGGCGGCGCGGACTTCGATCAAGGAATCGCTGCTCGTAAGCAAGTCACTGGACCGGCTCGTAAGAATTGCCAAGGGCGATGAGACCACCGAGGCGTCAAAGGCAGACGATGTGGAACCGGATGAGGGAGGCGACACAGACAATGCAGAGTCCTGAAAATATCATTCCGATGGTGGTCGAAAGCGGCGCCCGGGGTGAGCGAGCATACGACATCTACTCTCTTCTCCTAAAGGAGAGGATCATATTCCTGGGCACCCCAATAAATGACCAGGTGGCGAACGCCATCATTGCCCAGTTCCTGTTCCTGGAGCGGGAAGACCCGGACCGGGACATCAACCTGTACGTGAACTCACCTGGCGGCTCGGTCTATGCCGGCCTGGCGATTATCGACGCGATGAACATGATTCGACCTGACATCGCGACCTACTGTGTCGGTATGGCTGCCAGCTTTGGCACTGTCATTCTGTGCTCGGGCGCCGAGGGCAAGCGTTACGCGCTGCCAAATGCAACCGTCATGATGCACCAGGTGATGGGCGGCGTGCAGGGCCAGGCGTCCGACCTCGAAATTCACGCGCGAGAAGCGCTGAGGCTGCAGGCCACAATCCGCAACATCTTCGTGGAGAAGACCGGACAGACCAGTGAAAAGATCTCCCAGGACACCGACCGTGACTACTTCATGACTGCCCTGGAAGCGAAGGAATACGGGCTGATTGACGACGTGCTCACGGGCCGGGACGATGATGAAGAAGAGGCCGCCGCGGACTAGATACTAGCCGCCATTCAGCTAAACTCCACCTAGCGAGAGGGGCATATGCCAACGTCGAGGAGCGGCCAGAGCACATATCACTGCTCTTTCTGCGGAAAAGCCCAGGGACAGGTAAAACGGCTCATCGCCGGTCCTGATCGGGTGTTCATTTGCGACGAGTGCGTCGCGCTCTGTGGGCAGATCATCACGGAGGAAAGTCCGGCTGCGCCCGCGCGCAACACCACTGGCCTGATGGCCAAGGGCGTCAGCCCCAAGTGGCTGTACCAGCAACTCAACGAGTACGTCGTCGACCAGCAGAGAGCCAAGAAGGTACTCAGCGTCGCCGTCTACAACCACTACAAGCGCGTCTGGTCGAACCAGAAGTCCGACCAGGTCGAGCTACAAAAAGCCAATATCCTGATGTTGGGGCCAGCGGGCTCAGGTAAAACGCTACTGGCCCAGACCCTGGCAAAGGTTCTGGACGTACCCTTCGCCATCGCCGACGCAACTTCGCTGACCGAGGCGGGATACGTGGGCGAGGACGTGGAGAACATCCTGCTCCGCCTGATCCAGGCCGCCGATTTCGATGTCGCACGAGCCGAGCAGGGCATCATATACATCGACGAGATCGACAAGATCGCCCGCAAGAGCCCCAACCCGTCCATTACCAGGGACGTGTCCGGCGAGGGCGTGCAGCAGGCGCTGCTCAAGATCGTCGAAGGAACCGTGGCCAACGTGCCGCCCCAGGGCGGTCGCAAGCACCCGCACCAGGACTTCCTCCAGATCAAGACCGACAACATTCTTTTCATGTGTGGCGGAGCCTTCGAGGGGCTCGGAGAGATCGTCGAGCGCCGCGTATCGAAGGACAAGACCAGCATCGGATTCAGTTCCCGAAGCAAGGGAACTGAGGATGTCGACACGGACATCGGCCTGCTGGATCAGGTCATCGCAGATGACCTGCTCAACTACGGGTTCATCCCGGAACTAGTCGGACGCCTCCCCGTAACTGTCGGGCTATCCAAGTTGGATCAGGACGCGCTCATCAAGGTCCTCACCGAGCCCAAGGACGCACTGGTCAAACAGTACCAGGCCTTGTTCAGCATGGACGAAGTCGAGCTTGAGTTTTCGGAAAAGGCCCTCGTAGCTACGGCCGAGGAGGCACTCAAACAGGGCACCGGCGCCCGCGGTCTACGGTCCGTCCTCGAAAGCACCCTGTTGGATGTCATGTACGAGCTGCCGTCTATGAGCGGGGTTTCTCGCTGCTCGGTCGACGAGGACGCGATATATGGCACTGGGGAAGTCACCCTGGTCACGGAAAACGCGGAGCCCGTCAGGCTAGAGCCGTCTGTGGAGCAAAAGTCAGCCTAGTATACCGTATACCTTTGATATCGAAAGAGCCCGCTCCCTTACAGGGGAGTGGGCTCTTTTTTGTTCATCGCATGGATATGCAAGACTACCGATATGCACTTCCTGATCCTATCTAGCGCCGTGCGGCAATGCTCACCAGCAGCCTGATAGCTTCACTCCTGGTAGATCCATCATTGAACCCGCTGTAGCGGATCGCATCTGTAAGATCCGACACCGCGGCGCTAACGTTGCCCTGGTCCAGCCGAATCAGAGCACGAATGTAGTAGGCACGGGCAGCAGTCCTCTCTAACGAAATCGCCTCGTCAGCTTCGGCGAGCGCTTGCGCATTGTCGCCATCCCTGTAATAGCTCTCAGCGAGGGCCGTGTGAGGGATTGCAGGCTCCGGGAACCTTGCCGCGGCAGCCCAGGTCCCCAGGAATAGCAGCACGGCCGCCACAGGCATGACCCACCACCTTCTCGCCAGAGATGTCGAGTCAACCAGTGCGCGTTGAGCACCAAACTCGACGAGCCCGTAGCGGGGCGAAATCGCAAGACCAATGAAGAACCCGGAGACGAGCCCTCCAAAATGGGCCCAGTTGTCGACCTCCTCGGTCTGGATACCCGACGCCAAAACGAGTCCAGCGACCATCAGGACGCCCACCAGGCTCTGCCTGCCCTCCTTGCCGAAGCTGTCGCGATTGACGGCGAAGAACGCCGCAAGGGCCCCGAGTGTGCCGAATATCGCTCCAGAGGCCCCGGCCCCCACAGCGACGGTGTTAAATCCAAAGCTCGCGACGCTGCCAAATAGGCCTGCCAGCAGGTAGATGATCAGAAAACGAACGTGGCCGAAGCTACTCTCGACCAGCCGCCCCACGATAAACAGTCCGAGCCCGTTCATGACCAGGTGAGCCAGACCGGCGTGCAGGAACATCGCGGTGAATAGTCGCCAGTATTCACCGCCCACAATTAGCGGGCCGAACATGGCCCCGAAGTCGATGAGGTTTTGCGGGTCACGGGTATCGCCCGCAGCACTAGCGGCCAGCCAAACTACGACGTTGACCGCGAGCAGCGCCCACGTAGCAAGGGGCGAGTCTCGCCATCCCGGAAACGTGCTGCGGCGCTGCGCGCGCTTTGGGGGGGTCGGTTCGGTGCTGCGCACGCCTTGGGGGTTGGGCTCGGCGCCTTCGTGGTCTAGAGGCACTGCGGGCACGAAGTGAATATCTTCAGCGCGGCGTACTTCAAACACGCAAACGCGCGGTGTGGTCGGGAAGAATTCACGAGAATATGGGATGCTGTGTAGTTCATCTCAATAGTAGAACGCCGATTGCCGACTGACGGTTACGTACCAGCGGATCAGACCTGGCCCATCGGCAAACCTCACCTCGCCCAACTAAGCGTGCGCAGCACTAGTGCGCGCCGCGCCGGCCTTTGATGCGCTTCTTGATCTTGGTGAGGGTGGTCAGCACGTGGACCAGCGGGCTCATGCGGCGGCCCACTATCCGGCCTGCCGCCAGCGCTCGCAGGAAGTCTTCGGGGGAACCGTCGAACTCTGGCATCTCTACGTAGGTGCGACCTATCTCCATCGTCGTATGGGCGTCCGTAACCCCTGAGGTGATGAAACCGTGGGTCCGTGCGAATTCCTGTGCCTTCCGATCGTCACGAGCTAGGTTGTTGCGAGAGTTGAAGCCTTCGACGATGTCGATGTAGGGGATTAACTCGTGTAGCGTGTCGGTATCGATGACATGGGAGCGAAATCGGTCGAAGGGGTGAGGGATCGAGACCAGGCCGCCCTGATCCTTGATTCGCTCCACCGTCTGGAGGGCTGTCAGGCCTGCCGGTATAGTCTCCTTCAGAAACAGGCCGGTGATCTCGCCCGAGGCGGAGCCTACCTCCTCACCGATAATCACCTTGAACGGTGCTATCTCCCTTACAGCGAGAGAGCCTTCGATGGTGTTGTGATCCGTGACCGAGACGTAGTCGAGGCCGACATCGGCACACCGCTTTGCCATCGCCTCGGGGGAGACCTCCGAGTCGGACGAGAAGTGGGAATGCATATGGAGATCGGCTCTCAAACCGCCTATCCGCCGGACTCAGGCGGAAGCCGCATTTGCTCACCGTATGCGGTCTGGATCCTGGTGATTTTCAACTCCGCTGCTGCCAACATCTCACTGCAAACCCTGGCGAGCTTCATGCCGTCCTCGTAGAGATTGGTGGCCTCGGAGAGCGGCAGGTCGCCGGACTCCATGGCGCTGACTACAGCCTCCAGCCGACTCAGGGCCTGCTCAAAGGTCATGTCGTCGGGCACTTTTTTGGTCGTCATGCCGGGGTAACCGGCAGAGTGATTAAGTACACTTTCAAAGATCTCCCTGGCGCTCCTCCTTGGAAGGGGGAGAGAAAAAATTCTGTCTGAGTCGCCGGTGAAATACCGTGGCCTCGGTACAGTACACCTGGATCAGTTATGGTCATCGACCCGCCCCTTTGGCGCATGCAACGCCCTTGGCGCCACCACGTCCGCGGAAAGGCTGCCCTTGGCCAGCGTGATCTCGATACCGTCGCCGACACTCACCTGACCGGGGTCGCTAACCACGGTGGATTCGTCGACGGTCTGTACTATAGCATACCCCCTGCGCAGGGTGTCTTTGGGGCTTAGGGCCTGCAGACGCATCGAAAGAGCCTCGGTGCTGACCGTACTTGCCTCGAGGTTCTGGCGGAGATTCATACTTGCTCTCCGCAGCAAATCGTCGACACGGATACGCTTCTGATCAAGGCCAGGTCCGACCCGCAGCAGCCGGGGGCCGAGCGATCTGATGACCTCGGTACGGTGGAGCAGGGTCCGGGACACCGCTGACGTTAGTGTACGCCGCATTGCCAGGAGACCAGCCGAGAGCTCGGCCTGGTCAGGTACCGCAATTTCGGCCGCCACCGATGGTGTCGGCGCACGAACATCGGCGACCATGTCAGCCACCGTGGTGTCCGTCTCGTGCCCGATTGCGCTGATGAGTGGCGCACTGCACCTAAAAATCGCCCTGGCTACGGCCTCCTCGTTGAAGGGCCACAGGTCCTCCAGCGAACCACCGCCACGGGCGAGGATCACTACATCCACGTCTGGCTCCGTATCCAGGGCCGCTAGACCGTCAACGATTGTGGCGGCCGCGAGATCCCCCTGCACCATCACAGGCACAAGCGACAGCTCGGCCAGCGGATAGCGCCGCTCGATGACGCTCTTGATGTCCTGCCAGACGGAGCCAATCGGCGAGGTAACTGCGACGACACGCCGCGGATAACGCGGTATTTCGCGCTTTCGCGACTGTGAAAATAGGCCCTCGCTCTCCAACTTAGCGATCAACTGCTCCAGCTTCATTTGGAGATCGCCCACGCCCTCGGGCTGGACAACGTCCGCGACTAGCTGCAGGTCGCCTCGTGCCTCGTACAGGGAAACACGCCCGTGAGCGATGACAGACATCCCATTTGCCAGCAGCTCGGCGCCGCGAGAACTACGACTGAACATCGCGCATCGCAGGGTAGAGTTGGAGTCACGCAACGTGAAGTAGCTGTTGCCAGAACCAGGCCGGGCAAGGTTGGCCACCTCGCCGCTGACCCATAGGTCCTGAAGTGCGGAGTCTTGATATAGCAGGTCGTTCAAGTAGCCCGCTACCTGAGTTACGGAGTAGATCGCCATGTCATGCCCTGGACAGGTAGTCTCCGGTGCGCGTATCGATTTTGACCTTTTCGCCCTCCGAAACAAATAGCGGCACTTGCACGACGTGCCCAGTCACCAGCGTCACCGGCTTCGTGCCTCCCTGAGCCGTGTCTCCCCGGTGGCCTGGTGGCGCATCCTTGACTTCCAGATCGACCGTGATCGGCATATCGATAGCAATGGGCTGCTCTTCGAAGAAGATCACATCCACGGTCGTCTCCTCCACCAGGAAGGGTAGCGCGTCCTTTATCTGATCCTCGGACAGCGGGAACTGATCGAAGCTCACTGTGTCCATGAAGTAGTACAGGTCAACGTCCACATAGATATACTGTGCACTGCGTCGCTCGACAGCCGCGATGGACAGTTTGACGTCGTATCCCTGGAACGAGCGGTCGACAATCCGGCCGGTCAGCAGGGAACGGAATCGGACCTGCATCACCGGCGCGCGCTGTTGCATCTTGCGCGAGCTATACTCGACGACTACATATGGCTCCCCATCCAACTCGATCGGAAGCCCTTTTTTCAGATCTCCGTACCCAATCGTCATACTCAGCTCCTTACAGGTCTACATCCATTTTCGCGGCCTTGGAAAGCACTCGTGCGCGCCCAGACTCCATTACCACCACGTCCTCGATCCGTACGCCGCCCCAGTCGGGCAGATAGATTCCAGGCTCGATGGTGAAGACCATACCGTCCGCCAGCACGTCCTTGGCCCTGGGACCAACACGCGGGTACTCATGGACTGCAAGTCCGACGCCGTGCCCAAGGCTGTGTCCGAATGCATCGCCGTAGCCAGCCTCGACTATGACATCACGAGAGATAGCGTCGGTCTCCTCGCCAGTCATTCCAGCCCGGACCTGCTCCTGAGCCGCAAGCTGCGCACGGAGCACCGTGCTGTACACCTTCTTGAAGGTATCGTCAGGCTCCCCTACAAATATTGTACGCGTAAGGTCGGCGCAGTAGCCCTCGTATGCGGCTCCCATGTCTATCACTACAGACTGTCCATCGCGGATCACGGTGTCGTCGGCACGATGGTGTGGCAGAGCGCCGTTAGTACCGGCGCCGACGATTATGTCGAATGCCATCGCCTCCGCACCCTGCTCCCGCATCGACTTCTCCAGATCCCACGCCACCTGCGCCTCGGTCATGCCTGGCACAATCGCCGGCCCGATTTCGTCCAGGGCACGGTCGGTGATCTCGATTGCTCGTGTTAGCAGCACAAGCTCTTCGTCATACTTCGTCGCTCTGATTTTGTCGATCATGTCAGACGTCTCGACCAGCTTCAGGCTATCATCCCCGTCCGCCTCGGTGACCGCTTTGAGGAATGCCGTATGTGTGCCCACGGTCATTACCTCGGCCTCAAAACCGACTCGCCGAGCCGAGGCAGCTGATGCGATCTCTGGCAGCCACGCCAGGGAAGCGCCGGTGCGCTCGACCCTGAATTCCGGCGACTGCTTCCCGGCCTGCTCGATATACCGGAAGTCAGTGGCCAGCACAGCGTCCGTGCGACTGATGAACAGATAGCCAGCCGACCCCGTAAACCCGGATAGATATCGACGGTTCTCGGGGCTGGACACCAGGAACGCGTCCAACTCCAATTCCTCTAGAGCTTCTCGCAGCCGCACCAGTCTCTTGATGGTACTCACGCGCCCGCCTCTTCTTCGCGGATGTGCGTTACAAGATAGTCGAGGGCGTACAGGTAGCCTCGCCACCCCAGGCCCGCGATCTGACCGACAACCACTGAGCTAAGCACCGACCGGCGTCGGAACTCCTCGCGAGCGTGGATGTTGGACAGGTGCACCTCTATGGCCGGTATCTGGGAATCTGCGAGAGCGTCGCGCAAAGACAGACCGTAGTGAGTAAGTGCGCCGGCATTCATGACGATGCCTGCCGATTCCCGAGCAGGACCTTGCAAATAGTCCACGAGCGCGCCCTCGTGGTTGGACTGAAAGAAGTCCACATCCACGCCCAGATCAGCGGCCTTGTTGCGAATTCGGTCCTCGATCTCCGCAAGGGTGTCGCCGCCGTATACAGCCGGGTTCCTCGTCCCAAGCATGTTCAGGTTAGGTCCATTGATTACGAGAATTTTCATTACTCACCTTCACTCCACTTCGTCTTTATCTCGCCATAATCCAGAATTAGAATTATCCTAATTTTAGCGCTCTCCCTCAAGGGAGAGGGGTGTCGCCTTTGCCGCCCGGGGGTGTGCCGATAGGTACACTTCCTTGGCCTTGGCCTGGGTGACGTGGGTATATATCTGCGTCGTTGCTGGGCTGGAGTGCCCCAGCAGTTCCTGTACCACTCGCAGATCCGCACCGCCGTCCAAAAGGTGGGTTGCGAAAGAGTGTCGCAGGGTGTGGGTGTGAATCCCAGACCTCAGCCCAGCCTTGACCGCATAGCGGCGAACCTTCTCCTGAATACTTCGCTGGCTAAGCGGTGTGCCGAGACGGCTCAGGAACAACGCACTGCCCGATTTGGCGTTGACCAGCTTCGGACGCAGTTCACCCAGGTAGAGCGAGATCGCATCGCGAGCCGTCTCGCCAATAAGAACGGCGCGCTGCTTGGAGCCCTTGCCCGTCACGCGGACCTCTCTTGTGCCCAGGTTTATGTCATCGACTTTCAGCCCAGCAATTTCGCTGACTCGAAGGCCCCCCGCGTACAGCGTCTCCAACAGCGCGCGGTCCCTGGGCCCGAGTCGCTCCGACATATCGGGGGACGACACCAGACTAGCTGCCTCACGCTGAGATAGGAAACGGGGCAGGCGAGACTCTCGTTTCATCACCCCGCGCCGTGGTAGCGGGTCTATATCGATCATCCCCTCACGCAACAACCACCGGAAGAAGCTCCGCAGGCCGCTCAGTTTGCGAACAATGCTTGACCTTGCATAGCCCAGCTTTACGAGCCACCCCAGGTATCCACGGATGATGTCGCGATTCAGGGCCCTGAGGCCTTCGACATCCTTTTCACTCATGTAGTCGAAGAGCGGGCCGAGGTCGGTTGAGTAGTTCCTTACGGTCAGCGCGGCTAATCCCCTCTCAGCCGAGAGGTGATTAGAAAACCTGGCCAGTAGCGCGTTCCGCTCTGTGGGATTCATAAGGAATTTCTACAATAACGCCATTCCAATGCGAAAGGCGAAACAGGGTCTATCTTGAGGGCAACGCGAACCACGGTCCTGAAAGTCGGACCCGGCTCCCCCCGGAGGCGGGCCGGTGATCCGACACCTCGTGAAGCCTTTAGGAGGCCAGCTCCACAGCCTCGTCCTCGGGAACTGGGCCGTTGAAATCGCAAGAGTTGCAGCGCGCATTTCCCCTGCCAGCCGCAAGTAGCAGCTTGCCGCAGTCCGGGCAGGGCTGAGGAAGCGGCCGACGACTCACAGCAAAGGTGCAGGCAGGGTAATTGGAGCAGCCATAGAACTTGGTGCGACCACGTCCCTTGCCCTTGCCCTGACGCTCCACCAGGTCGTTGCCACAGTCCGGGCACTCGACCCCCACCCTCTCAAGCAGCGGCCTTGAAGCCTTGCACTCCGGGAAGCCGCTGCACGATAGGAATCTGCCAAACCGGCCGGACTTGATTACCATTGGACGCGCACAGAGTTCGCAGACCTCATCGGTCTCCTCGTCTATCTGGTCCCGCGGAATCCTCTCCGCCTCGGCCAGGGCTCGCTTTACCGACTCCGAGAATGGTCCGTAGAACTCCTTCAACACCGGACCCCACTCCCGCTCACCGTTCGCAACGTCGTCCAACTCTTCCTCAATACGGGCTGTGAAACCCACGTCCATGATATCTGGGAAATGCTTCGTCAGAAGGCCACTCACCGCCGTACCCAGCTTGGTGGGCACGAAGCGACCCTGATCCTTGCGAGCGTAATCTCTGTCCGTCACCGTCGCCAGCGTGGGTGCATATGTACTTGGGCGGCCGATGCCCTGCTCTTCGAGGGCCTTGACCAGCGTCGCCTCTGTGTATCGCGGCG
>CAJWER010000063.1 GCA_913030785.1 uncultured Chloroflexota bacterium
AAACCTGGTGGGATTATCTGCGGTGATGATTTGGAGCTACAATTATCTGAATGTGACAGAGCGTTTGTTAAAAACAACAAATCTGTCGATTTCGTCAAAGACCCAATGACTGGAACTCAATTTCACCCCGGCGTAACGTTAGCAGTCGCAGAGTTTTTCGGAAAAGTATCCTGTTTCAAAGGCTTCTGGGCGATGCAACAAGATTCCAAAGGATTTAAAAAAGTATCGTTCTCAGATGCAACAGGTTTTCTCGCCAATCACTGGCCGCCAGATTTTCACGATCACATATCAAACTATTTTGAAACTTCAAATGAACTTGGTGAATTTCTCTAATCAAACAATTCTAAGCGTGTCTTCGCTGAATTCCTCGATTGCACCTTCAAAGCCACCCACCAAGGCACCAAACCAGATCGCCGGGTCCAGGCCCGTGGCGACGCGCGGAATTATCAAAACCCCATCTGTTTTAATTTTCTGATAGGCACCATGGTTGGAAATGCTTAAATCTTCGGCCACCTCGGCATAGTCGAGCAAAGGTTTAAACTCATCGACCTTGAGAACATAAAGAACCGCCATTAAATGAGTTCCCTCACCTTCTCGCCTTTAAGTCGCCACATGTCCTCAATCGTTTTGGTTTCGGGCGCATCACCATCAACAAAAGTTTCGATCATCGCATCGAGGGTCCCACGAAGCGTTCGTACAGATGAAATCTGGCCGTCCGCTGCCTGTCGAGATTGAGATCCCACCTGAGACGCTTGCTGACCAGGCCGAAATGGACTTCTCTGAGCCAGCCAGGCGCTCTGATATTCCTCCGAGTGACGATTCGGTGGCAGCTGCGGCGTCCGCCCTGGCCGAAGCGAAGGAGCCCCTGATCTGGGCAGGGGAGGGCGCCCTTTCTTCCGGATGTGCACCGTCGTTGATGCGGCTCGCAGAGCACCTGCAGGCTCCCGTCGTGTGCGCAGGCGAGGCCAAGGGCGCGGTCTCCGACCGCCATTACCTTGCCATGGGGGTTCCGAACTGGCGTCGAGACTCCCTCGACGACCTGCTTGACCGGGCTGACGTGATCCTGGCTGTCGGAGCGAGCCTCGCTCGGTCCGAGCTTCGCCCGGAGCAGAGCGTGGTGCTCGTCGACGTGGACGCCACTCAGTCCGACGACAGGGTCGCAGTCGAGGTCATCGGTGATGTGCGGCCTGGCGTCGAGGCCCTCGAAATTGCAGTGCTAGATTCGACGCCTTCCAGGTCCAGCAGGCGAGATGAGTTCGAGGCCGTCAGGTCTGCCAGGTACGACCCCAATGTACAGATTGAGCCTCAGGGCTCCTTCGTCCGTGCGATTCGCTCGGCCATGCCCGACGACGGGATCCTGATTGAAGGTGTCACGCAACTCGGCTACTACTCCCGTCCCTTCTATCGCGTTCATGAGCCTGGCACGTACATCAGCTCATCCTACTTTGGGAACCTCGGCTACGCATACCCGACAGCGCTCGGTGCGAAGGTGGCACGTCCCGACAGGGCGGTGGTGGCGGTATCTGGCGACGGAGGGTTCCTGTTCAACTCTCAGGAGCTATCTACCGCGGTGAAGTACGGAATCAACGCCGTCGTGATCGTGTTCAACGACGGCGCATTCGGGAACGTCTACCGCGACCAAACACTGGAATTCGAGGGACGCACCATAGGGTCCGAGCTGCGCGACCCCGACTTCATGAAGCTGGCAGAGGCGTACGGGGCGAGAGGAGTTAGGGCCAGAGGGCCGGAGGCGCTGGAGTCAGCATTGCGAGAGTCCCTCACGGTTCCTGCACCCAGTCTCATTGAGGTCCCGGTGGGCATGATGCCCATTCCGTTCTAGGCGGCGCTGTGCGCGGTTGGTTGGGCTGGGGGTGGTGCATGGCGAGAGGCTCGGACCGCCCGACTATGATGCCCGTTCCGTAATGAGCACCAGCGAGAATTGCACTATAGATGTCGAGAGATCTTGGAGGCCGAAGAGTGACACCAAACCAACGCGACCCGCACCCCCAGAATGACCCTAGCGTCGTCTATGAGCTGGCACGATCCCAGTACCATCGCGTCGGCGCAGCTGTTTGAGGGCGTTTGGATCGATAGGGCCCTCATAGACTCGGTGATCGAGGGGACCGAGGAGGCGCGTGTGTTCGCGGACGACGTTGCCAAGCCTGCAACGGTGCTGATCTGCTGCGAACGCGGTGACTATATCATCTCGGGCGACCCGGGTCAGGGACCGGTGCGCCTGTTCATTAAGGAGATGCCGAGCGAGGCGTAGGTCTTCAATCGGGAGCGCTTCGCATTCTTCATGCCGCAGATCGAATGGGGCGACGTCCTGGCCGAAGACTTTGGCGGCGAGATTCCGATCTTCCCAGCTAGGTCGTTCAGGTATAGCCGGACGAGCATCATGCCGGTCAAAGGATGGCAGGAGCGCGGGATTCTCGACGATGTGAGGGTGCGCTTATCGACTCGGACATGCTTGCGCAGATAGACCGAGGAGCACTCAAGATCGGAAAGGCATTTACAGTTCGTGGGCAGGAGGGTGGGGAAATCACAAGAGAGTGGCTGGCGTGGATCGCGCTAGACTTCTTCGGCTTTTGAACAGTCGTTGGCAATGAGATAACGAGCGTGGCGGACGTGTTTACCTTCAGTGCGTAATACGCCTCGCTCGGAATAGACACGACGATGCCATTCAGGCGGCAAGCTCTTGCGACGCTGGCGTGCGTCGCGCTGATAGAGGACTGCCTGGGGCGTGGCCTCACGCCGCTGTGGAACTGCCTTGCTTCGAACGAGGCTTCGGCCGACACCGCGCTGAAGCTCGGAATGGAAAAGGGCCCACCTCAGCGCGAGTCGCAATGGAGGCCCGGCTGAGGGCAGGTTACCTCGTCATCGGGACTGTGGAAACCAGACGAGCGTACTTCCGATTCACAATGTAGCGACGTCGTCTGGCGACGAGGATAATAATACCCTAGTACCTGCCACCCGGCATGGCGTCTTTCAGGGCCGCGAAGTTCATGGCGTAGAGATGGGCGTAGAGACCGTCGGCGTCCATGAGATGGTCGTGGGTGCCGACCTCCTCGATGCGCCCCCGGTTGAGCACAACAATCTGGTCTGCGCCTCGAATGGTGGACAGCCTGTGAGCGATCACGATGGCCGTGCGTCCTCGCAGAAGCTTGCTCAGCGCCCGCTGAATCAGCATCTCAGTGTATGAGTCGATGTTGGCGGTGGCCTCATCGAGCACCAGTATCCTCGGGTCAGCCACAATCGCCCTGGCGAAGGAGACTAGTTGTCTCTGGCCGACGCTCAGATTGACGCCACGCTCCTGCAAGAAGGTTTCGTAGCCGTCTTCAAGACGCGAAATGAAGTCGTGAGCGCCGACGGACTTGGAGGCCTCTATCATCTGCTCGTCGGTGGCCGCGGGATGGCCGTACTTGATGTTGTCGCGGATCGTGCCCGTAAACAGGAACGGCTCCTGGAGCACCATGCTCATTTGCGTCGCCAGTGACTTGCGCTTGACGTCCCGGATGTCGTGGCCGTCGACCAGTATCGCGCCGCGGTCCCGATCTACATCGTAGAAGCGCGCGATCAGCGACACCAGGGTGGTCTTGCCCGCGCCCGTCGGGCCGATGATGGCCACGGTCTGGCCCGGTTGGATGTGCAGATTGACGTCAGAGAGCACGTCTTGACCCGGCACGTAGCAGTGCGAGACGTTCTTTAGCTCGATGTCACCGCTGAGCCTCGGCAGCTCTATTGCGTCCTCGGCGTCCACCAGGGCCGGCTGGTTGTCCAGTAGTTCGAAGATCCGGACGCCGGATGCCATGGCCCTCTGAAGCTGGGTGTACTGCATCGTCAGGCTACGGATGGGGTCGAAGAACCGCTGGATGTACATCACGAAGGCAACCAGAGCTCCAATCTCGAGCGCGGCGGCTCCCACGAGTCGTGCCCCGAAAAAGATCACCAGCGCAATCGAGATCGCCGGTAGAATCTCCACGACGGGGAGCACACCTGCCGAAAGGCGGGTGGCCTGCAGGTTCGATCTGAGATTCTCGCCGTTCAACTCATCGAACTGCTCCAGATTCCGCTCCTGTCTATTAACGCTCTGGACGATCCTGACACCGGCGATATTCTCGTTTAGGGCGCCGTTGACGATGGATGCGGCGCGCCTGACCCTGATGAACGCCCCCCGTGCGAGGGGCTGCCATACCGCCATGAATATTATTAAGATAGGAAGCGTTACCATCGAGATCAGACCGAGCTTCAGGCTCAGGATCATCACCACCGCGGTGATTCCCACCAGGCTCAGAAGATCACCCACCGTCACGACGGCTACCCCAAGGAACTCCTGAAGCTGGTAGACATCGCCCAGTACCCTGGACATCAGCCGTCCGACCTCGTTCTTGTCGTAGAACGACACGGACTGGCGCTGGAGGTGAGAGAATAGCTCGCCACGCAGACGGTACAGAACCCCCTGGCCTACCCGCGCTATTGCCAACTCCTGGGTAAAACTCGTCCCCCAATTGAGCATGGCGTTTCCGATGAAAAAGGCGACGAGCAGCGTTAGCCCGCTAAAGTCGTCGGTGCGGATGTAGCCGTCGATGCCCTCCATGATCAGCCATGGGACCGCCACCTGGGTCGCGGTAAATACGAGCATCGCGGCGACTGCAACCCCCACCAGAGCACCGTAAGGCCGGACGTAGGGGATCATGCGCGACACGATACGGTAGTTGAAGGCGGTGCCGAAAACGTCTTCTTCCATGCGTCCGCTGCCTTGTCCGGCAGAGCTAGGGGTTTGCGTTCCCATCAGGCATTCCCCCCGTGCCGATGTACCGGGTCCGGTACATCGAACTCCATCATGACCTCTTCCTGGGGTCGGAGTTGGAGGTCATATATCCTGCGATACATCCCTCCATGGGCCAGCAGGCTGGCGTGAGTGCCTCGCTCGACGATCCGGCCTTCGTCCATGACCAGTATCTCGTTTGCCTTGAACAGTGTGCTGAGCCTGTGGGCGATCACGAATGTGGTCCGTCCCTTCATAACCGACTCCATCCCCTCGCGAATCCTCTCCTCTGTGCTGGCGTCTACGCTTGCCGTTGCATCGTCCAGAATCAGCACGGGTGGGTCCAGAAGAACGGCTCTGGCGATGGACATCCGCTGCCTCTGGCCACCCGACAGGGTCGAGCCGCGTTCGCCGATCTTGGTGTCGTAGCCTTCTTCCAGATCCTCGATAAAATCGTGCAGCTGGGCAACCTTTGCCGCGGCCACGATCTCATCCATCGTCGCGCTCGGTCGTCCGTAGGCGATGTTTTCGCTGAGTGAGGCGGTGAACAAGAACACGTCCTGCTGCACGATGCCGATGTTTTGCCGCAGAGACTTGAGCGTAGCCTCCTTGATATCGACACCGTCTATCGTGATGCGGCCCGCGGCCAGATCGTAGAATCGTGGCAGAAGATGGACCAGCGAACTCTTGCCGCTGCCGGGCGCCCCGAGTAGCGCCACAAGTGTCCCGGGCTTGGCGTCGATCTCGACGTCTTTCACTACAAGCGGACCGTTGCCGTAGCGGAAGCTGACGTCCTCGAACCGGACGTGCCCCCGGACCATCGGCAAATCGCCGGCTCCCGGCGACTCTTGGACGTCCGATCGGTAATCCATGATCTCGAACAGGCGCTGGCCAGCCGAGAATGCCCTTGCGAAGTTGTTGACCAGCATGCCGGCGTGTCGTATTGGCAGCGCCAAGAGTTGCATATAGAAGAGGAACTGGGCCAGTTCACCCGGGGTGAGATTGCCGTCGATTACTCGCTGCCCCCCATACCAGAGCACCAGTCCTATCGCGACGAGGTAGATGAAGCCCATGAAAGACGCATTCATCGCCTGGAGCCGTGCAACCTTCACCATGTCTGCTGACACGGAGGAGCTGGCGACATCATACTTGGCCTTCTCCTGGTCCTCAGCGGCGAAAGCCCTTACGACTCGGACGCCCGTCATGTTCTCCTGGAGTACGGTGTTGAGATCCGCCATCTCCTCCTGGACTCGCAGCCAGATGCGCCTGAGTTGGAGACGGATTACGGCGGAAACGATAGCCAGGAGAGGCATGAACCCCAGGCTCACGAGGCCAAGCCGCCAGTCGCGCAATAGCAATATGACGGCGGTGGCGAGGAACAGTACCAGGAAATAGGGC
Organism: uncultured Chloroflexota bacterium; assembly: GCA_913030785.1. Taxonomy (GTDB): domain Bacteria; phylum Chloroflexota; class Dehalococcoidia; order Lucifugimonadales; family CAJWER01; genus CAJWER01. The sequence continues at coordinate 6,167 of CAJWER010000063.1, forward strand.
GCCCGAACGACCCCCCCAATACAGAACATCCGGATGGCCTCTACGTCGGTGATGGCCCTCGACATCAGGTTTCCGGTGTGGTTCTTGTCGTGGAATCCAAAGCTCAGGTTCTGGATATGGTCGTAGTAGCGGTTGCGCAGATCATAGACCACGTGCTGAGCGAGGGACTCACCCATGAATGTTTGAAAGAAGGTAAGGAGGCCCCTGATCGCGCTGGCGGCAAGGATAGCGAGGCCGATGCGTATCATTGCCTCATCGGAGACGCCGCCCCCGTCAAATGTCGAGGCGATCTCGTCTACGGCGCTGCCAAATAGCCAGGGGAGCGTTAGGTATGCGGAGGTGGCTCCCACCATGCTGGTGAGGGCCCCGGCAAGCCGCCACTTGTGGCGGAAGACTATCGCGAGGATTCGGGCGAGGATATTCATTCATCGCTGACGGTCGACCACATGGGAGAAACCCGAGCCTAACCCGTCACGCGATGATAAATTATACTCTTATTCAGCCAAAGTTCAACAACTATTCGGGTGTCTTGGTTGTCGATTTCATCACAGAACGTGAACGACGGGAGCAGAACTGGGGAGCGAGGCTCTCGACGAATCGTCGTTTTTGGAGGGTAACCCCAAAGGCAAACGACGGGCTGCCGTGTTCCGCGATGACGTTGAATCTTGCCCCTGAACGCAAAAGAGGCGGGGCATCGCTCCGCTTCTTCATTGGCTCTCGCTTTGCTCCGGGCGTCAGCGACTGAATCGGCGAGGGGGTTCGGTTCGATAGAACGGAGGCCAGTTTGGCGATTCGCCAGAATCTAGGAACGCTATCAACGTCCGGAAGATCAACTTGTTCCGTTGAATCAGTCCCAAAATCATGACCCGGTCCTTGTCTGACGCAGAGACCAGGTGAACCGAAAGGGCACTGTGCGAGGCCGCCCAAGTCCTTTCAAGGCTGGCCTTGATCGCATCGAGTTCGGCCCGGTTTGCGGTGCTAAATCCTCGGGTCGGCATCTCGGTGGTGTTGGTCGACATTCTCAGGCCAACGAGATCGACTGTCTGGCCGATGTTTCGATTGACCTCGCCGTAATGCTTCTCGGCCTCGACGTACATGCCCTTTTCCAGGAGCTGGCCCATCTCGTCGCCACGCTTTTGGGCGAGCCGGACGTGGTCCTTCGCTTTGGACATATCGGACTTGGGTAGCCTCATTAGGAGGTTCTCTTTGCTGGTCTTGATCCAGTAAAAGGAATCCCCTGGAATGCTATTCGAAGCAGCCACGTCAGCCCCCAGCGCCATTCCAGTTACGACGAGCAACACAAGCGCTCCGGCGACGACTGGTCGGGAGACAGGGGATTGCCAGATGAACCGTGGGAGATGCAGACTTCTTCTAAGCGTGGCGCGCTGGGCGACTGTCTCATTGAATCTCTGGAGGCCTCTTTGCCGCGCCATCGCGTCTTGCGCTATAGTAGTGGCGGCGATCAGGGTTGTTGCAGCAGTCTCCAACAGGGGCGCCAACTGGCCTCTGTTTTCGGGATAGCTGGTCAGACAGGCCTCGACGGTCTCACCGCCGGCCATCCTCTCCAGACAATCGTTGACGATTTCGTCCAGTCTGTCGGAAGCCATTACTCGGGACTCCAATTCGGCACAACTCGGTCCTGTGTACCATCCGCGCGAGCGCCCAGAAGGACCCTCAACTTCTTGATAGCGGCGTGCTGAAGGGCCTTGACCGCGTTCTCTCTCTTCCCTACGGCATCCGCGGTCTCCCGAACCGATAGCCCCGCAGCGAAGCGCAGGGACATGACCTCTTTCTGGAGGGCGGTCAGCCCTTCCATTGCAAGGTGCACCCGCTTAATTGCCAGCTGCACGTCCAGGTCCGCCTCGATCTCGTGGGAGGACGCGCCTGCGAGGTCGCCTGCGTCATCCAGGGGGGTATTCTTTTGTCGCGAACGTTTGCGGAAGTGGTCGACGATGAGATTGTGCGCGATCCGGAACAGCCACGAGGAAAATGGATGGCCCTTCCACCGGAACGAGTTAATCGATTCGAGCATTCTGAGAAAAACATCTTCAGTGATGTCTTCGGCATCGTTGGGGTTGCCGGTCTTGAAGTAGACGTAGCGGAAAATCTTGTCGTGGAAGCGTTCGTAGAGCCCTGCAAAAGAGGTGGCGTCGCCATCTTGGGCACGCCTCACTAGGATTTCGATAGGGTCGGTTCCGGTCGCATCGGACATGGTCGCGGATCTCCTAGGCGGATCGGCCAGGACGCCTGAAATTGCAGCCAGTGTCTCCATGCTACACTGTACAACGCACTCTCATCCAGTTTGGATAGCGTCTGTTTAGGTCCGCGATCGGCCAACGGGAGTTAGAACACCGATGTCGGCGGTCCCTGAGCAAATCGTAGTGAATACAATGCCCTTCGCCCTTCGACCCCTGAGGCCTGGCGACGTTGTCCAAGCCGCCGAGGTCGAACGCGATGCCTTCTCCACGCTCTTTCCTCCCACTGCGTTTCGGCGCGAACTCGGCAAGCGCAACGCTAGCTATCTTGTCGCCGAACAACTCGCCTCAAGTGGTGCCCCAGAAGAACCCCGGCGTAGAGGCTTGTTTGGTAGTCTGCTATCCGGGGTCAGAAGCGGATCATCCGGTGTAGGTGATTGCGGGCGAATCGCCGGGTTTATCGGCATCTGGTACATGGTCGACGAAGCCCACGTCGTTTCCGTTGGCGTGAGAACCAGTGACCGCGGCCGTGGAATTGGTGAACTGCTCCTCATCGGCGCCCTTGAGCGAGCTATGTCACGCACCGCGGCCGTGATGACCCTCGAGGTCCGCGAATCCAACTGGGTCGCGATCAATCTGTATCGCAAGTACGGGTTCGAGCAGAGAGGGGTTCGTAAGGCGTACTATGCCGACAACCGCGAAGATGCCCTTATCATGACCACCGAGCCCATTCTGCGTCCCGAGTATCGAGAGTTTTTCGTCAACCTGGAGCGGGAACATGCCACGCGTTGGGGAGCAGCGGAGCGTGATTTAGGATAGGATAGCCGCAACGTCCGCCCACCCCATCCGGAGGACCCACCAGTATGCTGACCTTCATGATACGCCGCACACTCCTCGCGATGATCACCATCTGGGCGCTCTCAATGATATCTTTCGTCGTGATCCAGTTGCCGCCAGGGGACTTCGTCGATCAGTACATCCTGGAGCTCCTGGCCGGCGGCGGGCTCGTCGGCAGTTCCAGAGTTCAGGACGCGATGGAGAACACCCTGCGCCACCAGTACGGCCTGGACAGGCCGCTCTTTGTCCAGTACGGCAAGTGGATATGGAAGATGGGCCACGGCGACTTTGGGACCTCCCTAGAGTTCGCGAAGCCGGTCATTGAACTCGTCAGAGAACGGCTGTTGATGACCGTCATCCTGGCGGGGACGACTGCCCTATTTGCCTGGGGGTTATCGATCCCCATCGGCATATACTCGGCTGTGCGCCAGCACAGCATCGAGGACTACACGTTCACCTTCATCGGGTTCATGGGCCTGGCGGTGCCCGACTTTCTGCTGGCGCTTTGGCTAATGTGGATCACCTTCAGCTACTTCCCCGGCATCAGCATCGGCGGTCTTTTCTCTCCGGAGTTCATCGAGGCTTCCTGGAGTTTCGCGCGCGTGGTCGATCTGGCCAAACACCTGTGGATCGCGGCTTTCGTGGTGGGGACCGCCGGCACCGCGGCACTCATCCGTGTGATGCGCGCCAACCTCCTCGACGAGCTGCGCAAGCCCTACGTCATCACCGCCCGGGCCAAGGGGCTGCCGGAGTGGAAGGTCGTGCTGAAGTACCCGGTGCGCCTGGCGCTGAACCCCCTGGTAAGCACGCTGGGATACCTGTTGCCGGTGCTCATGTCGGGCAGCGTCATCGTCTCGGTGGTGCTGGGACTGCCGACGGAGGGTCCGCTGCTGCTGCGGGCACTGCTGGCCGAGGACCTGTTCGTGTCGGCGGCGATAGTGATGCTGCTCGGCACCCTGACGGTAATCGGGACGCTGCTCTCCGACATACTCCTCGGCATACTTGACCCGCGCATAAGGGTGAACTAGCGGTCTGGTCCGTATGGGTGTGCATTAGGGTGAAGTTCCCTTTGCGCACCCCCCTGGATGCCAACGTTCCAGCCCAGATAGCCCACCGGACACCCCCGCTAAGAACCCCCAGACGCCGGGCCCACATCCAAGTTGCAGAGGCTGATACCTCCGCAAATGGATTCTGATTTGGCTAGAGTACTGTTAATCCTGTCGTTAATAGCCCTCGGGGTGGCATTCCTAACGGTGCCCGCCGTGCAGCAGTTTGGCAGACGGCTGCTCACCAGTTCGGAGCAGATCGTGGTCCCCACAGGCGACCCGGACTCCCGGAGCGCCTCCTTGGGCGACGGCGACGTTTCCCTCGACCTGGTCACGCTCCTGGGATTCGATGCCATCCCGGCCATCCTCGACCCCGAGTTCGTCACCGCCGCCGAAGCGGATGAGCAGATGGATGCCGACGAACAGGTACTGGGGGTATCGATCAACGGGGAGAACCGCGCGTACTCGATCCCGATGCTGAGCCGTCACGAGATCGTCAACGACGTCGTCGGGGGTGTCCCGATTGCGGTGACCTGGTGACCGCTCTGCTTTTCGGGCATCGTGTATGCCCGCGAGGTCCAGGGAGAAGTCCACACCTTCGGCGTGTCCGGCAAGCTCATCATGAACGCCCTGGTCATGTATGACCACCAGACCCGCACCATTTGGAGCCAGTTCCTGGGCAAGGGCGTTAAGGGAATGTTGGCTGGTGTCGAACTGGACTTTCTGCCGGTCACCCAGACGCAGTGGTTTCTGTGGCGCGAGGCACATCCAGATACGTTGGCGCTGAACAAGGGTGGACGCTACCGCTTCGACACGTACGATAGCTACTATCGAGGGGGCAGCGCGGGGGTGCTGGGCGAGACCCTCTCCGATGACAGGATAGACCGCAAGGCGCTGGTGGTCGGGGTCGCCATTGGTGGCAGCACCAAGGCATATCCGTTCGATCTGCTGTCAGGTATGCTCGTGATAAGCGACTCACTGGGCGGTGGCGAGGTGCTCGTATACCTGGAGAGCGACACCGATACCGCGCTGGTCTACGATCGCGAGGTTGACGGGCGCGTCCTCACCTTTAGCATGGCCGAAGACGGTCACGGGGCGTTCGCTGTTCTTGTGGACGCCGAGACCGGCTCCAGGTGGCTTGCCCTAACTGGCAAAGCCATTGATGGCCCATTGGAGGGTAGGGTCCTTAACCGGGCCCTGTCCCACCTCTCATTCTGGTTCGCATGGAAAGACTGGAACCCCGACACAGAGATCTACTGAAGAGTCGATTGAGGCACGGGGTTTACAGAGATGCGGAGCCCTCAAGACGGGAGCCTGAGGGCGTCCCTCAGAATATCACCCAACAGCACTTCTTTCTTGCCCTTGAATCCTCTCCGACGCAACCGCCAAACGTGGTCGCCTAATTCAGAACACGGGCCGCGACGATCCCCGCGAGGAGTAGCAATGTAGCTGCCACGGCCCACCACGGCAGACGCGGCCTGTCGTGTGTTGTGGGTCGTGAACGCCGTCTCCGCCGCCGGTTCACAGGGTACCGGTCTCGGTTAGGCGCGTGCGGTGCCTCACCGGCATGCCGCGCTCCACCCAACAAAGCGCGCGCAGCGCCTAGCCGTCCGTGGGTACTGTCCCCGTCGCGACCGGGTGTAGTGGCCACAGCCACTCGATACCCTCGTTTTTCGGGGTCTTAAGCGAGACGCGGTTCTTGAGGACGTGGCTGACGTACTCGATAGCATCTTCCGAACAGACCTCGCAGTAGTCGTACGAATCCATCAGCCGGTGGGTGACGGCGGCCCGTCTTTGGGACCACTCGACCCTTTGCCGGGCGAAACGCGGTTGGGCGAGGCCTTTTTCCAGCTTGCGCCTGGGAGTTAGCAAACGAGACTCGATGGCAGCTCGTAGGCGCGGCTCAGAGGTGTACTCGAAGAGCCACCCTCGGCTTCGCCACCCGGTCACTATTTCATGGATCTCATTGCGAAACTCGACCTTGTTGCGCTCGGTGATCCCAATCACACGCTCGATCTCTCGCATGTCGCGCTCGTTCTCGGCGTGAGCCTTGGCGGCACGCCCTTCACCATCAGCGCGCTCCTCTTGCTCGGCTACGAACGCGTCGACGTTGGCGAGGTATGAGCCGAGTAGGTCCTTAGCCTTATCCTCGAAGGACTCCTCGTAGGCCTTCTGGATGTCCCTGATGACCAGTTCGTTGTACTCTTTGACGGTGTCAGCGATCAGCGCCACTCTTCGGATCGACGCTTCCTGGTCCACGCTGACGTTCTCTCCAAGCCCTTGCCACATGCTGTTCAGAGCTGCGAGAGGAGAGACACAGGTCACATCTTGGCTGGCTACCACGCCTAGCCGGTTCATGACATGTCTGGGGGATATGCCAGTCATGCCTTCATTGGCATGGTGACGCTGGATCTCGCGCAGGTCCTTTGCGCTGTACCCTGGCACCATTTGGCCATCGTAGAGATGCAGCTTCTGCAGCAGGGTCATCCCCTGTCGCTCCGGCAACTCAAGACGCGACAGCACCGTGAACACACTCGAGACCCTGAGGGTAAGCGGTGCGATGTGGACGCCGCGCAGCTTGCTCCCCTGCAGCATCTTGCCGTATATCTTGACCTCTTCAGTGACTTTGAGGTTGTAGGGGACCTGGATCGCGATGATCCGGTCTCGTAATGCCTCCGAGTGCTCTTCTTTGGCGAAGGTGTCGAAGTCGCCCTCGTTGGAGTGGCCAACGATGACCTCGTCGGCGTATACCGAGCCAAACCTCTCCATCTTGATGAGCTGTTCCTGGGCCAGGCTGAGCAGCGTGGTTAGCAGGTGCCGGTCCGCCTTGAACATCTCCACGAACTCTATAAGGCCCCGATTGGCGACATTCAATTCCCCATCCAGCCGGAACGCCTTGCCAGCGACCTCCAGCCGGTCTCCGTCGAGTTGGGTGGTATCGACGCTTCCGACCAGGAGCGATGCGTCGCTCGGGTTGGGGTTGGTTGCCATGAAGTAGCCGATTCCGACGGCTTCCTGCTCCGAAAAGACCACTCGGCGGACAGGCACATCGGCGATACGCCCGTTATACTCGCTCTTGACAACGTAACGACATCTGGGGCATAGGTCGCCCTCAATGTATAGTCCATACTGCTCGAGCAGGCTGGGCCGCAGCCTTGGGGGAATCAGGTGCAGCGGCTCCTCCTGCATGGGACAGCCGCTGATGGTATATACAGCGCCGGATGTCGAACGTGAGAAATTCTCCATCACGCGCTTGACCAGTTCAACCACGCTGGACTTCCCACTGGCTGGGGGACCAAGGAGCAGGAGGATGCGCTTGCGCACCTCCATGCGTTGGGCGGAAGCGGCGAAGTGTTGGACGATACGGTCCAGGTGGTGTTCGAGGCCGAATATCTCGCCGTCGAACAGCCCATACACCGGTTCGCCGCTGGGGCCTGTCTCAACACCGCGAGACATGATCGCATCATAGACAAACGAATGCGATAGCCGTGACTGGGACGGGTTCTGCGTAACCATTCTGAGGTAGTCCGCGAACGTGCCGTCCCACTTGTAGCGGCTGGCCTCCCTCTCGCTTTCCGAGAGGATCGCTTCGATGGATAGCTTGCTGGTCATATCCCCACCATCCTACCACCCTTCCGTGGGACAGGGCCCTGAGCGCCGACTGCCCCCACCCAATCACTACGGAGATAACAAAATCGACGCTCCAGCAGGGGCTGATGGCACGTCTGGCGCGCCATCAGCCTCGCCGAAGCGTCTAGTCCTTTCACGAGCAAAGGGCTAGCTCAGCTTCCCA
>CAJWER010000064.1 GCA_913030785.1 uncultured Chloroflexota bacterium
CCAGGATCTCGATGGCCTTAATGGATATGACCTCATTGGCGTTCATATTTGTGGACGTGCCGGAGCCGGTTTGGAAAATGTCGAGCACGAACTGGTCGTCGAGCTTGCCATCGACCACAGTTTGCGCTGCTTCGACGATGGCGTCGGCGAGGTCGGGGTCGAGGAGTTCCAGTTCTACGTTGGCTTGGGCGGCCGCCATCTTGATCTGGCCCATGGCGCGGATGAAGGATCGGGGGAATCTGAGATTGCTGATCGAGAAGTTCTGAACGGCCCGTTGCGTCTGGGCGCCGTAGTAGGCGTCCGCAGGAACGGGAAGCACACCCATAGAGTCACTTTCTATTCGCTCAGGTTTGCTCGATTCCAAAATCTCACCTCTCTCTGGACTATGCCCTCGTGCAAGGTCGTGGGGCTACGAAAAATTATCGGCCTGGCAAGATGCTCCGGGCCCACGACATGAGCGACCTGCCTCCCTGCGGCTCGGGGCCCAGGGTCGGCGCCAGGAACTCGACCACTCTTTCAGCTACTTCAATCTCGTGGCCCGCAAGTGTGTGGTCCGCATCTGGAATCTCTGCAAATTCTACTGGGGGCTTCATGGCGTCCAGCTCCGCCTGGAGCTCCACCGATGGTGCGACCTTGTCGAGGCGGCCCACCACAAATAGCTTTGGACGCTCGTCGCGCACGATTGGCGATCTTCGAACGGTCGAGAGTGGCGGTGCTATGGCCACCATGCTGCGGACCGACCTAATGCGACCGATGGCCCCCAGTAACACGCCAGCTCCGAAAGAGTAACCAGCCACGGCGATCCGTCTCTTGTCTACGCCTGGCAGAGACCCGAGCATGCCGATGGCGGCACGCAGGTCGTCGCCCTCCTTGTCGCCGTTGGCAAACTCTCCCTGGCTTTCGCCAACGCCTCGGAAATCGAATCTTAGGCTGGCGATGTCGCTACGGACAAGCGCATGGCAAATGGCCGTTACCACCGGGCTCTCCATGTCTCCGCCGAGCACGGGATGAGGGTGGCAGACGACAACTCCCGGGAATGGGCCGCCCGTGGTATCTGGTACGGCGAAAATCCCGTCGAGGGAGAGTCGCCCGCTGGTATAAAAGCCGACTCTGGATTGACGCATTCCCGGTCCTACCGCTATCAGGAGCACGGGTCGCCGCCACGTCCGACGCTCGTGGGTCTGGAAAATCGGGACGTTAGTGGGCGTGCCGAAGCGATGTCTCGTCACTTCACATGGTAGGGGACACTATGGCATTTGACAAGGCTGATTGCTAGAATTGTGCGGCTCCCACCGAATCGCACATCAGCAAATCACTCCAGGAGAATACGATGCGAGAAGCGGACTTTCGCTCTGATACCAAGACCCGCCCCAACGCAGCAATGCGCAAGGCGATGGCCGAGGCCGAGGTAGGCGACGACGTTGCGGGCGAGGACCCGTCCGTCAACCGACTGGAGGCCATGGCGGCCGAGAGGCTCGGCAAAGAGGCGGCCGTCTATGTGACCTCTGGCACCCAGGGAAATCTGGTGGCGCTCCTAGCCCACTGCCAGCGAGGCGACGAGGTGATACTCGGAGACAAGTCCCACATCGTTAAGGGAGAGGGCGGAGGGCCGATGGTGCTCGGCGGCATTGTGATAACGACCCTGCCGGTCGACAATCGCGGCATGCTCGACCCGGACCAGGTTGACTCTGCGGTCCACACGGACGGCACGAACTACCCGCGCACCAGGCTCGTTGCCCTTGAGAACACCCACAATGCCTCAGGTGGGGTGCCGCTGACCCCGGAGGACATGAAGTCGGTGGCCGACGTCGCCCACGGACATGGCCTCCCGGTCCACGTCGACGGCGCAAGGCTGTTCAATGCGTCGGTGGCCCTGGAGACCCCCGTCGCGGAGCTGGTCAAGGACATCGATTCGGTAACCTTTTGCCTTTCGAAGGGACTCGGTGCGCCGGTGGGTTCGGTACTGTGCGGCAGCAACGAGTTCATAGACGAGGCGCGGCGCTGGCGCAGGATGTTGGGCTCGGGCATGAGGCAGGCTGGGGTAATTGCTGCAGCGGGAATCGTGGCGCTCGATACGATGGTGGACCGATTGGCGGAGGACCACTCGAACGCCCGCCGACTGTCGACTGGCCTCGCTGAGATACCCGGCATCGCCATCGACCCCGACGCGCTGCCGACCAACCTGGTCTTCTTCACGATGAAGTACAGCAACCACGACGAGATCGCCCGCAGGATAATCGATCAAGGCGTACTTCTGGGCGCCCGGGGCGGCGGCTACTGCCGCATGGCAACCCACGCCGACATTACCGGCGACGATGTAGAGTATGCTCTCGACGTAATCAGCTCCACCATCACGGAGTACGGGAAGAATTGAGGCTCGAGTCGGGTCCCTCTCCCGTCCGACGGGAGGAGGACTGAGGTGCGGGTATCTTGGACTGCCTGGTTGCCCCATCCACCCTTACCGCTCGCCCCACCAGCGCTTTAGGCGCTCGGCTATTTGGGCTTCGTAGCCGTGGTCGGTAGGGTCGTAGTAGCGGCGGCCTTTCAGGCTCTCGGGTAGGTTCTGCATGGGAGTGAAACCGCCCTCGTGATCGTGGGCGTACTTGTAGCCCTCGCCGTAACCCTCGTCCTTCATCAGGCCCGTCACCGCGTTGCGTAGGTGCTTGGGGACTGGGTCGTTGCGGGAGCGTTGTACATCCTCGATGGCCTTGTTGATGGCCATGTAGGACGCGTTGCTTTTGGGCGCGGTAGCCAGGTACACGGTGGCCTCGGCCAGGACGATACGGCCCTCCGGCATGCCTATTAGGTGCACCGCCTGCTGCGCCGCCACCGCCACGGTCAGTGCGCGCGGGTCCGCCAAGCCGACGTCCTCTGCCGCGAGTATGACCAGCCGCCGTGCGATGAACAGCGGGTCCTCGCCCGCCTCGATCATGCGGGCCAGATAGTAGATTGCCGCGTCCGGGTCCGAGCCGCGCATCGACTTGATGAAGGCCGAGATCGTGTCGTAATGCTGGTCGCCCGCCTTGTCGTAGAGGTGGGATCGCTGCGTGGCGTCCTCGATCGTTTGGGCCGTGATATTGCGCGTCCCGTCCTCGTCCGGGTCGGTGGCCAGGACCGCCATCTCAAGGGCGTTCAGGACGGTGCGAGCGTCGCCGTTGCTGATCTCGACCAGCCCCGCCATCGTCTCGTCGTCCATCTGCGGCGATAGGCTCCCCAGACCGCGCTCATTGTCTTGTAAGGCGGTGCGCACAATGTCGGTGATCTGCTCGTTCGAGAGGGGCTGAAGCGTAAACACCCGCGAGCGCGAGAGCAGCGGCGAGTTGACTTCGAACGACGGATTTTCAGTGGTCGCGCCGATTAGGACGACAGTGCCGGATTCGACGTGGGGTAATATCACATCCTGCTGTGCCTTATTGAAGCGGTGCAGCTCGTCGATGAACAGGATCGTGCGCTGCCCCTGCATGCCCAGGCGATCGCGGGCCTCCTTGACTATGCGGCGCAGGTCCGCGACGCCGGAGGCCACGGCGCTCACAGGGCTGAAGTAGCTGCGAGTCATGGTGGCGATAAGATTCGCCAATGTAGTCTTGCCGCTGCCAGGCGGACCCCACAACACCATGGACGGTATCTGGTCGGCCTCTATGCTCTTGCGCAGGGCGCGCCCAGGTCCGACCAGGTGCTCCTGACCGGCGTACTCATCGAAGTTGCGCGGGCGCATCCTGGCCGCCAGCGGCGCCTCACGCCGCATCTGGCTATCGGCGCTGTGTTCGAAGAGTGTCATGGGGATTTACCGCAGAGAGCGCAGAGGGCGCAGAGATAGGATTATGGGGAAGTTAAGAATTGAGAGCGTGGGAGACCGTCTTTAGCAGGGTATCTTCCTGTCCGGGCAGGACGGTACGTGGGTCTAGCAGCACGCTGTCGTCCTCGATCCGGCCGAGTACCGGGTTAACGCCGCTCCGCAGCCTTTGGGCCAGGGCGTCGGTTCCACCCGTGCGACCGGTTGAGCCCAGGCGCACGAGCCTGCTGTTGATGACCTCGCCTGGGAGGCTGCCGCCACCGATGGTCGATAGTCCGTCCACAACGTTGCAGCCTTGCCCGATGGACTCGGCCCAACGGTCTGCCGTGGACCCAATGTCGGAGGTCGTACGCGAGATCATCCGCCAGACGGGTATCTCGCTGGTTGCTTCTTCCTTTATGTAATGCATTAGGGTGGCGCTGAGGGCGGATATGCCAGCTTTGTCGATTCGCACCGCTCTTGCCAGGGGATGGCTCGACACGTCACTCACGAGAGCTTCGTTCCCGATGATGATGCCCGCCTGCGGGCCGCCCAGGAGCTTGTCGCCGGAGAAAAATGCCAGAGACACGCCTGCAGCCATGCTCTCCTGGGGCATCGGTTCGTGGGCAAGCCCGAAGTCGGCGGTGTCCAGGAGGCAGCCGCTCCCCAGATCGTGCATTACCGGAATGTTTCGTTCTGCGCCCAGCCGAACAAGTTCTTGGAGGTCGGGCGAATGGGTGAACCCTGATACCAGGAAGTTACTACTGTGAACGGAGAGTATCGCGCCGGTGTTCTCGGTGATCGCGTTGGCATAGTCCCGGGTGTAGGTGCGGTTGGTCGTACCGACCTCGACCAGCGTAGCGCCAGACTGTCCGAGTACGTCGGGAATGCGGAATCCGCCGCCTATTTCGACCGCCTCGCCGCGAGAGACAATCACCTCTTTGCCGGCGGCGACTGCGGCGAGTCCCACCAGCATGGCAGAGGCGTTATTGTTGACCGCCATCGCCGCTGCCGCGCCCGTTACCTCGCAGACGAGCCGGGAGAGGTGCGCCTGCCGGGAGCCGCGCTTGCCCGTTTCCATGTCCAACTCGAGGTCGTTGTAACCCGCGGACGTGCGCTCGGCTGCATCTAGGGCGGCACGGCTGAGCGGCGCTCGCCCCAGGTTCGTGTGGAGGATGACGCCTGTGGCGTTGATGACGCCGCCGGGCCATTCCTTCCACCGATCCGAGGCGCGTCGTTCGATGGCTGCGGCGATCTCGGCGAGGGCAGGTACTGGGCCACCAATGCCGATGGCCTCGCGGCAGGCGGCCATTTCGGCACGGACCAGGTCTGTCACGGCCCGACGAGAGTACCGTGCGATCAGCCGCACGATTCGCTCTTCGGAAAGGACTCGGTCGACGCTTGGCAGGTCCCTGAGCCTGGTGGACACGGACTACTCCTTCGAGGGTGATCGGGCCCATTATACAGCGCCGGAGCGGTCACGTTCTCCCTGGTGCGCTATTGACCCCCGCAGACAGGCGTTGCTATCATGTCAAGGATTTTCGCGACTGGCATGGTGTATGTGAAAGTAGTAGGGCTGACAGGTGGAATCGGGGCCGGGAAGACCGAAACGGCCGGCATCCTGAGGAAGCTGGGCGCAGAGGTTCTCAGTGCGGACCATTTGGCCCACGAGACCTACCTGCCCGGAACTGCTGGCTGGAGTGAAATCGTTGAAGAGTTCGGTCAGCAGGTCCTGACATCTGGCGGGGAGATCGACAGAAATACCCTGGGCACGGTGGTGTTCCAGAACCCCTCCAAACGCGAACGCCTCAATGCCATCGTCCATCCACGCACGCGAGAGTTGATCGCAGAGCGTCTGCGGCGGCTACGCGATGAGGGCTGCAGGGTCGCCATTGTCGAGGTAGCGCTCCTGGTTGAGGCCATTCGTATGGATGTTGCCTGGACCAAGCTAATCGACGAAATATGGGTCGTCGTCGCGCCGGAAAACGCGGTCGTCGAGCGGTCAATGAGCCGTGGAGGGCTGGATGTCGAGGCGGTAAAGGCCCGGGTCCAGGCACAGGCCACCAACGACGAGAGGCGCGAAATCGCCGACGTTGTGATAGAGAATGGCGGGAACCTTGAGCTGCTCACGAAGCGAGTCCAGAATCTGTGGTGGGAGCGACTGGCGACCTGACCCTAATTCGCTACCATCGTGTATATAGCGACTACAATCGGGAAAAACAAAAAGAGGGTCCAGCGGGACAAATGAAGCGTGCGGAGGCCCCTTTTGAGGCCAGAGCAGCGCCAGGAGCCAGTAGCGTTACCACATGACCACACCTACCAAGACCCTATACCGCAGCTATATTATTGAAGAGTACCATCTGACAGAAGAGCCCTACTATGTACCCGTGGGTGACGAGGTGGAGCTGTTCGAAGCAGCCTACGAGCAGAAGATACCGGTGCTCTTCAAGGGGCCGACCGGCTGCGGCAAGACCCGATTCGTCGAGTACATGTCGTACCGTTTGGGACAGCCGCTGACTAGGGTGAAGCAGCGGTCCAACGATGGGTCCGTCTCCGCGGACGAGAGCCTGAACATCCCCCTGGTCACGATAGCCTGCCACGAGGACCTGACCGCAAGCGATCTGGTCGGGCGCTACCTGCTCCAGGGCGATAGCACCATCTGGATCGATGGTCCGCTAACCAGGGCGGTCAAGGCTGGAGGCATCTGCTACCTCGACGAGATTGTGGAGGCCCGCAAGGACACCACGGTGCTGATCCATCCCCTCACCGACCACCGTCGCATCCTACCGGTGGAGAAGCGCGGCGAGTTGCTGGAGGCGGCAGATGGCTTCCTGCTGGTGTTGTCCTACAACCCTGGGTACCAGAGTGCGCTCAAGGACCTGAAGCACAGCACCCGGCAGAGGTTCGTTGCTCTCGAGTTCGACTCTCCGCCTGCCGAAATCGAGGCCCAGATCATCGAGCACGAGGGCGGCGTAGATACGAAGACGGCGGTCCAGCTAGCCAAGCTTGGTGAGAAGGTCCGCAATCTCAGAGAACACGGCCTGGCCGAGGGCGCCAGTACGCGGCTTTTGATCTATGCCGCCAAACTGATCTCCCAGGGCATCAGCCCGAGGCGAGCTTGCCAGGTGGCCGTCAACTGGGCGGTTACCGACGACAAGTCGATCCACGGAAGCATCGAAGAGGTCATCGCCTCTATTTTCGAGTAGCGGGATCGGCTTGCGAGCAGCGCGTGTGCCGTACAGAGCAACGACAGCTTCCGCCTCACGGAGGATCTTCCCCCCCTTGGCGCTTGGATTTGTGATAGTCCGGAGCGGACTTGTAGCGCGTGTGCCGCGCTCGGTGCGAGCGTAGATGCTCGAATCTCCAATGGCCGCCGTGCGTGAGGCTCTCTCCGCTGTGGACCGGCAAGTTGTCTCCGACCCCTCTCTTATCCAGGCTGCTGTCATGGTATTGCTGTACCTGAGAGAAGGGGAGTACCACATCCTTCTCAACAAGCGCAGCGCCACGGTCGAAGACCACAAGGGCGAAATGGCGTTTCCGGGCGGCAGAATCGAGCCCACAGACGCATCGCCTGAGGAAGCAGCGCTGCGAGAGACCTTCGAGGAGATGGGGGTGCGTCCAGAGGACGTGGGTGTGCTCGGGCCGCTCGGCGGAGTGACGACCCCCTCCGGATACTTCGTAAACCCATTTGTCGGCACGATACCTGGCGCCTACCGCTTTACGCGGAGCGCCAGCGAGGTAGCCGAGGTCGTCGAGGTGCCCCTTTCGACACTCGTCGAAGAGGGGACCGTGCCGATGGATGTATTGTTCGGCGACGGCCGTACAAGGGAATTTGATGTCTACCTGTACGAAGGGCATGTTATATTTGGAGCCACTGCCAGGATCCTTGGCGACCTGTTGAGGGTTCTAGAGCGAGTTCCGGACGAGGAGGCCCCGTGGAGGAGCGGACGAAGCTGACTGGCGAGCGCATTCGCTCGGCCCTTGGAAAGTACCCGCAGGCCGTATCCCTTCAATTCGACGAGTCGTGGGAGCGCCTGTCTTACGAACTGAACGGAGAGCAACTCGAACGCTGGGCTGAGACCGGGCTGCAGCTTGCCGATCAGACGGTGCGGTCCTGGGAGGCTGCCAACCAGTACTTTCGTGTGAGCCCCAAGGTAGTTGGCGTTATGCCATTCAACTACTTCCTCCGCTGGATGGAATGCGGGCGCGAACTGTGTACAGAGGCACCGAGCCTCGCGGAGTGCTACTTCCAGGCCAGCCCTGGCGCGATGGGCCGCCTTCGGTCACGCCATATCGTCACCTGGGCAGATATGGGGCGAAGCCTGTATAAGGGGACATGGAAGTCTAGCACGCTGGCCTGCAAGTTCTTCGAGGCCAGCCCCGATCTGCTTTCCAGCCTCACGGTTCCTGAACTGGAACAGTTCGTCACGTTCCTCGACGGGCTGTCTCGACGTTCCTACGATATGGCAGTCGAGGTTCTGGCCCTGGGCAAGAAGGTGTTCCCGCTCCTTGGTGACGATAAGGGCATGCTCATCGCCTTCGGATCTTCGATGGCAGACACGAGTTGGCGTAGTGTCAAGGGTCTTTTCGACGCCGCGAGCCGGTCTCTGCCAAACATTCGACCCGAGCAGCGCCTGCGATTCCTGGAACTGGCCCGTGGACTCCACCGCGCCGAACTCCAGAACGTGCCCGCAGCCATGGTGGACATGTCCGCCGCGCTAGGTCGGGTAGATGCGGAACACCACTCAGCAATATTGGGACTGGCCGAGTCGATGCTGAGCGCCTCCCCTGCCGCGGTACCTGAATTCGTCAAGAGCAGCCCCGGAGTCCTGGAACGGGTAACCCTGGGGCAATTGGAGAGTTGGCACCGCGTGGGCATGGGTATCCTGGCGGACAATGGCGACGGCGGCCTCGCATACTTCAGGGTCGAGTCGTCGCGGTCGCTTCGGGTCCTAGAATCGCTGTCATCCAGTGTCGAATTTGCGCGCATCAAGGACTTGATGGAGATGTACTGCCGGGCATTGGCAGGAGCAGACGTTGCACTCGCCGAGTCCGAAGAGCTGACCGAGAAAAACATCGGATGGGTGTCAAAAGAGGCGCCCACCACCGAGGGCACGACCGTGTTCGTGCCCTCCACGGCAGACCGCTATCCGACCAAGCCTGAGAATTTTTCGCTGTTCAAGGTCATCTCGACGCACCAGGTCGCGCACCTGGAGTTCGGAAGTTTTGAGTTCGAGTATGACAGGCCGTCTACCCTGTTCGAGGACTTGAGGCCCAGATTGGCGGAACAGCCCAAGACGATGTCCATGGCAGAAATAGTCGCTGAGAGTGAAGGCTCCGCTGAGCGTGGCTGGATCACCGACATGCAGAGGTTCTTCGATATCTTCGAGGAACGGAGTCTGGCACTCGACATCTTCACTGTCGTCGAGGATGCGAGGCTAGACACTAGAGTAATGATCGAGTACCCGGGCATCAAAGCGGGCTATCTTACGGTTCAGCGGGATGCAGTTCAGGGTCGTCCGCAGGTGAAGTCGTTGCCTGCTCGTGAGGCACTGGTCGAGTTCTTCGTGAGGGTCAGCCTGGGCCAGGTGAAAGGCCTACCGGTGCCCTCCGGTCACAAGGACGCCGCGACCAAAATAGCCAACATAGCCAGACGCGCTCAGGCCTTTGGGGCTCTCGTTGAGGATTCGGCCGAGGCCACGCTGCGGGTGTATGCCATTGTCTCCAAGGTCCCGAACGAGCAGGTTCCCGACGATGATTGGGAGAATCTGGACCTGCCGGATGAGGTTGAGTCGGGTGAGGAAGAATCGGACGAAGGAGCTGTGGAGCAACTCACCCAGGGTTCCGGTGATGGCGAATCCGGAGACGAAGAGGAGTACACGCCTAGCGAAGATGTGGACTACCGGGGCGACTTCAAGCCCGAGTTGGTCCAGATGCTGACCCAGCTTCGCATGCAAGAGGGCGACCAGGGCGCCGAGGCTGGGTCCGAGGCGATCACCCAAGAGATGGTCGAGGAGATGCTCCAGTCCAGCGCGGAAGTGAACACGCCCGACTCCGATGGGGCCGGGCAAGAGTCGATGGGGGCGTTCGCGGACAATCTTCTAAAAGAGGCTGGCCTTGGCCAGCCTCAGACCCCCGGTATGGGCCAGGGTCCCCTCGGCCATGTCAACGATGAAGGCGGTCCGCTCGACGCGACCGAGCCCCAGACGTTCGTCTACGACGAATGGGATTTCCGCGCAGCTGACTATAAGCCGGACTGGTGCATTGTTCGACAGAAGACTATGGCCGAGGGAGACGCCGCATACTTCGGCGAGACGCTGCACAACTACGGGCCTCTGGCAAGCCAGATACGGCGTCAGTTCGAGCTGCTTGTGCCTGAGTCATTCCGTAAGGTACGCAGGCTCGAGGATGGCGAGGAGATAGACATCGACGACGTGATCGAGGCGGTGATCGACGCCCGCACCGGGGCCGGGTCCAACGACAAGATCTACTGGAGGCGCAACAAGGTACAGCGTGATGTCGCTGTGGTGTTCCTGCTGGATACGAGCGCCTCGACGGCGGAGGCCATCGAGGAGTCTAAGAAGGTTGCCGACGACTGGGAAGCTCCCGAGGATCCGGTCGAGTACATGGTGTGGTTGCGTGGGCGTCGCGGCGAAGGCATGCGTCGGTCATACAAACGGATCATCGACCTTGAGAAGGAGGCGGTGGTCCTGCTGATTCACGCCCTGGAGGCCACCGGAGATCTCTACGGGATCTACGGATTTTCGGGTTATGGCCGCGAGAACGTGGAGTTCTATACCGTTAAGGAGATCGACGAGGCGATGTCGGAGCGTGTGCAGCGGCGCATTGACCGCATCGCGCCCTTGCATGCCACCAGGATGGGCCCGGCCATTCGCCATGCCACGATGAAACTGGAGGCCCAGGATGCGCGGACTAAGCTGTTGTTCCTCATCAGCGATGGTCGTCCCCAGGATAGAGGATACAGCCGCGAGGGAGTCGAGAAGGAGTACGCGGTTCACGACACCAAGATGGCTCTCGATGAGGCGAAAGAGAAGAATATCAACGCCTTCTGCTTAACGGTCGATAAGAACGGTCACGACTACCTCAAGACCATGACCCAGGACATGGGCTACGAGGTTCTGGATGACATCTACGAGCTGCCCCAGCGCCTGCTCTACCTCTATCGCCGCCTGACAATCTAATCGTCGCTGCGCACGCTTAGTGCGGGTGGGGCTAGGGGCTTTGATCTCCATGTGGCTGCCGTCAGCGGGGTGTGCAGAGGGCACAGGCCCGTCGCCTGTCCTGAGCTTGCCGAAAGGGCGGGAGTGTGGGGCTGTCCCTCACATATATATTTTCTTTTATCTTTCGATAAATGGGAGAGAGAAATAGCCCCTGAGTATACTTCTCTCTCCCATTTGGAGGCCCGATGTGTAATCGCAAACTCGACGACGATACGCTAATTCGAACGTACAACATCGATGACGCGCCCGCCCTCCACGAGGTATTGAAGCGCGAGCATGAGCAACCTCCTTGTCTGGATGCCCTGGCCGGACGCCGACAAAACCCTCGGCGACCGACGCGAGTTCATACGCGGCTGCATTCAGCATGAGGCAGACGGCGACGGCTTCCAGACGGCGATCTTCCATCGAGGCGAACTGGCCGGCAGCGTGGGTTTCCACGGCATAGACCGCGGCAACCTCAGCACCTCTATCGGTTACTGGCTCGCGGCAGGACACCAGGGCAAAGGGATCATGACTCGAGCGTGCGAGGCTCTGGTGGATCATGCCCTGTTAGATCTGAAGTTCAATCGCGTCGAGATCCGCTGCGCTACCGAGAACACTCGGAGCAGTGCGATTCCCGAGCGGCTCCGTTTCACGCGGGAAGGCGTGCTGAGGCAGGTACAGTTGCTCCACGACCGCTACGTCGACCATGTCGTGTACTCCATACTGGTCGAGCAGTGGCGAGAAATTCGGCCAACCGAATGCACGTAGCACCACCTTCTGCGCAGCCGGTCGTGTGGCCTTCTATTGTCTGGCCCCCGGCAACGGTGTTACGCTTGTTCCTTGAACCTCGCGCGGACCGGATTGGCGCCGCGTTTTTCAAGCTAATATTGATAATGAGGCACCCCCTTTGCACCTGGTTGTTGACGGATACGGAGCAGACACGGCGAAGCTGCAGGATGAAGAGCTGGTCCGTACCTTCCTCGACGAGTACCCGGACGCCATCGGCATGACGAAAATGATTGCGCCCCAGGTCTACACCTACCACGGGCCAGTCGACGAGGACTGGGGCGTGTCCGGCTTCGTGCTCATCGCCGAGAGCCACATCAGCATCCACACCTTCCCCGATCGGGGCTACGTAAACATCGACATATTCTCCTGCAAGGACTTCAATACGAACGACGCGCTGGAGGACGTCAAGACGACCTTCGGGTTGCCCGAGGTCAAGGTGTGGCGGATGGACCGTGGGACCGAGTACTCCACACCTTCCGAGGCCCACACCGGGATGGTTCGGGAGCGCTCGTCGATTGTTTCAGGCGGCGGACCTACCGATGGGTGAGGCGGACAAAACGCCGCGCCACTGGGACACATTCCTTGACTCTCCCCACGACGCTCGGAGCCTTGACGATGCCGGCGTCATCCTCCTTCCCGTGCCATACGACAGCACCACCTCGTACCGCACCGGATCGCGCTATGGACCGAAGGCGATCATCACTGCCTCAAGGCAACTCGAGAACTACGACATCGAGCTGGATCGCGACATTTCCGAGGTCGGGATCTACACAGCCGCCGAGGTGGAGGCCGACGTCAGCGGTCCCGAGGCCATGGTGGGACGTATCGAGCATGTGGTACGACCCCTCGCCGAGACGGGCAAACTCGTAGGCCTGCTGGGCGGCGAACACACGGTCACCATAGGCGCTGTGAGGGCGTTTCGTGAGGTGTACGCCGATCTGTCGGTCCTGTACCTCGATGCCCACGCCGACCTCCGCGACCAGTACATGGGCAGCTCCTGGAGCCACGCCTGTGTCGCCAGGCGGGTCGCGGAATCGACTCCGCTGGTGGAGGTGGGAGTACGGAGCATGAGTGCCGAGGAGCACGTGTTCGCCGATAACAAGCCGGTGCCCATCTGGTACTGGCCCGCAGCCGGTGGCGACGTCCGAGACATCGCCACCTGGGCCCTGGAGGGCCTGTCGGAGACCGTTTATGTAAGCGTCGACCTCGACGTGCTGGACCCGTCGCTGATGGCTGCGGTGGGCACCCCGGAGCCGGGTGGCATGGGCTGGTCAGACGTGACCGCGCTGCTCAGGGCCGTGGCAGGGTCGCGCCGCATCGTCGGCTTCGACATCACCGAGTTGAGCCCTCCGGAGGGCCCCGAGGCCTGCGCCTTCACCGCGGCCAAGCTCGCATACAAGCTAATCGGCTATACGACGGAGGGCACGGCTACCTAACGTAGCCGCTCCAATAGATTGACCGCCGTTCGGTCCCCGACTAGAATATAGTTCAGGCCATCGCACAAGGCGCAGCCTGTTTTGACATGCCCCAGTGGCGCAACGGTAGCGCAGCCGATTTGTAATCGGCAGGTTAGCGGGTTCGAGTCCCCTCTGGGGCTGTCGCCTCGGCATCACAAAAAGGGCCTCCCAGTTATCTGGGAGGCCCTTTTTGTTGCGGTTCGAAATCATTCTGCTGTCGCCCTGCTAGCTGACACGAGAGGTCTACTGCCATTTAGGCCGATCAACCCGTCAACAGTGGTCCAGTTCCCAAACCGGAAGGTAGTAGGGGAAGATCTGTTCCAGTAGTATTTTTTCCGGCCCTTGCAGAGGCACCGGTGGTAGGCCCGGATAGGAGCCGAATATGAGCTGAGTCAGTTGCCGCCGGGAGAGCGCCACTCGATTTGGGAGCGGCTGCGTGGAGATCGAAACGCTCCCGTTGCTAAGACTCAAGGTTACGGTCTCGCCCGAATCCGTGCAGACCAGACTTACCGCCCCCTCCAGGTCAGCAGACCTGGTTCGGATATGGCTTTGGATGCTTGTGAGAAGCCCTTCGAGGCTGTTGATCCGATGCATTTGAAAGCCTACCCCGGCCGCCTCTTCAACCGGCCTGGCTGACGCGGGCTTCGCGGCCTCCAACACCTGTGCGAGGGCCGTCGGTGTCAGAGGTACCACCACCTGGGTCTCGTTTTCGAAGAACCCTTGCTGGAGCACATGACGGACCAGGAAGCCG
>CAJWER010000065.1 GCA_913030785.1 uncultured Chloroflexota bacterium
AGGTTGGCGACGTCGGCCTGGACCGAAATGGCACTCCCGCCCGCATCTGTAATGGCCTTGACGACCTCTCCTGCTGAGTCCGGCGACGTGTTGTAGTTGACTGCGACGCGGACCCCCTTCTCGGCCAGGCGAATGGCGATAGCCCTTCCCAGCCCCTTCGATGAACCCGTCACCAACGCTATTTTATCGTCCAATTCGAGGCTCAAGCGTCCACCCTCTCACGAACCCGGTCCAGCTCTTCACTCATCGATGACACGAACCCGGTCTCGACCAACCGGCCTGCGGTCCCAATGGCCCGTCGCACCGCGCCCCCCTTGGCTTTGCCATGACCTACGATAGACACACCTTTCACCCCCAGCAGAGGCCCTCCGCCATGAGACTCTGCGACATTGCTTACCTCGTACAAATCCCGCACCACCTCTTCAATAATCTCCTCGGACACCCGCCCGCGGAGCAGAGAGCTGACCCTGTCCGACAGCGCATCCCCGAGGCCCTCGGCGAGCTTCATGATTACGTTGCCGACAAAGCCGTCCATCACAGCAACGTCGACCTCGCCCGCAGCTAGACCGCCGGCCTCGACGTTCCCGACGAAATTGATGCCAGACTTATCGAATAGAGCCGTGGCCTCTCTAATCTGCTTATTCCCTTTGCCGGCCTCACCACCGACACTGAGCAGCGCAACCCGGGGGTTCGAAATCCCCCAGTACGACTTGGAGAACACGGAACCAATGACTCCGAAGCTTACGAGCATGGAAGGACGGCAATCCACATTGCTGCCCACGTCGAGAAGAAGCGTCCGGGGAGCTACTCCCAATATCGGCCCGCCGATAGCGGGTCGGTCGATGCCCTCAAACACGCCCAGTAACACCGCCGCAGCCGCCATCGACGCACCGGTGGAGCCCATTGACACACTCGCGTCCGCAATACCCTTCTTTATGAGTCCGGTTGATACAATCACCGAGGCCCTTGGCTTCTGTCTCAGTGCCAGCGCAGGCGCCTCCTCCTCCTCGATCACATCCTCCGAAGGGACGATCTTGATCGGGAGCCCCGTCACGTCGTATTTGGCCAATTCAGCGCCGACAGCGCTCTCGTCGCCCACCAGCAACACATGGGCACCGTCCTCGCGAGCGGCCTCAACGGCCCCGGCCACCACCTCTGCAGGTGCGTGGTCGCCTCCCATCGCGTCGACTGCAACGCGGACTGCTTTGCCCTCGGTCAACTTGGCGACTCCGTCTTCACTGTCGCTTCGCCGGTCACTGCGTCGTCTCCAGACTCATTTCGCACGCCGACGGAGCAGACTATTTCACTACCGCCATCCGCAGCACGTACGCGTTTCACCTGTCCGTAGGCAGTCACTTCGCTCCCTGTATATACCGGAGCTCTGAACCTGAGCTTCAGCCGCCCCGACTCAATCCAGTCCATGCCAAACTCGGCACTCATCATCTCGGAGACCGACGCCGCAACCATCATCCCGTGGGCGATCGTGCCGCCGAACTGTGACCGCGCGGCAAACCCCTGATCGACGTGGATAGGGTTCATGTCCCCAGATGCCACCGCGTACTCGGAGATCGCCTCCTGCGTAATCTGCTTTGTCACAGACCGCAGCGCCTCGCCCTCTTTCAATACTCACTCCCTACATCTAAACGCCCACACAACCAATGCTCAGGGCGGACCCAGCCCAGCTTACACCAAGCGCGCGCAGCACCCCGACAGTGTGTGTCAGGGCAGACGCAGCACCGCCCGCACTAAGTGTGCGCAGCACCACCCGGCATGAATAGTGTTGTCTTGCCGCTCATCACCTGCCTGCCAGCCCCATCTTCCACCGTGAGCCGGAGGCTGACCAGACGTGTCTCGCCCCTCACTGCATTCTGGGACAAGACGGCCCGGCACCGCAAGGCGTCCCCGACGCGGACGGCGGCACTGAACTCCAGTTCCTGGCCCGCGTGGACAGTCCCCTCGGGGATACCCAGGTCGGCCACGATGCCTCGAAGGCCCAGAGCAGCCACCGCCATCGCCGGAACGATGGGCCGGTCATCTGCGGGTTGATAAATGCCAGAGCCGTCCCCGACAGCACCTATGTAGCGCTCGACCGTTTGTGCGTCGAGAACATAGCTCTTGTCGGATAGTTCTTGGCCGGTTTCGAGGGTTGCAAAATCTACTGACATGCGCGCCACATTATAGTTGGGGTCAGGGGATCAAGGCAACGCGACCGCCTGTGGAAAGACGCAGGACCCAACCCCAGGTATAGAGAGCAACTACCGACCGATGTGTTCTGGGTCAAGTGAGGTCGCTGGAACCGCCACGCTGCATCTCCGCCTCTTCCATCCACCGTTCCAGCAGCACAAAAGACTCATCTACACTCAAATCGAGAGAAGCGATCGACACCGCTCGAAAGAGGACGCCCGTGGACACCCTGGCAGCCACCGACTCGCCCGCGGCAGGAATGTCCACACCAAGGGCCTTTGCCATGTATCCCCCGGCCGCCATCCCATCCATGGTCAAAAAACACTCCACAAGCATCTTACCCTGGTAGAGCAGCGTCAGCCCGCCTTCGCCCTGCTTTAACTCCAAAGCCAGGTGCGCCCTGGGGGTATCCAGCAACTCGTTTGCGTAGTCATGGATCTTAGTATGCTCAGACATGCTTCAAAGGTTAGGGTAGCCAGACAGCGCCGTCAACGTGCTCAGCACCCTTTGTGCGGACGAGGAAGGGCTCGTCACAACCCAGTCTATGTCACCCTGAGCGGATGCGAAGGGTCTGGGGCTATGGGGTCTCCTGCTTCGACGGTCAAGGAAGCGTGTCCCCCTCCCCAGATGCTTCGTCGGGAGCCTCCTCAGCATGACATGGCTCTGGACGCAACTCATCCACGCCCTGCATGAATGGGAGAATCAGAAGGTCAATGCAACCCAGCCCTGGAACCTGGTCCCTGCCCTAAGGCTGGTAAAGCTCGATCCCCGGCAGCGCGCCTACCAACGAAACCCACAAGCTAGTTCGTGATGGCACAGCCACCAATTCCAAACCCGCGATCGGGCCGGATATGGCCAGTCTCGCGTCAGACCACTCACTTCCCGTTTCGGCATCCGTTAACACGTCGCCCTCAATACTCCACGACAACACGCGCCCATCGACCTCGCTGAAATAGACCGACGCGGTCGACGACACATACTTCGCGGTGGTCCAGGTCCGGCGCGGAGAAGAGACCCGGGAGGTCGATGTCCGGCCCAGTGACGTGCTGGCCCTGGCGGCCCACGCCGGCTGCCAGATCTTCGCCGCGGAAGATGTCCTCGCCCGCGCGGCCAAAACGGTTCCCCCGAGTATCACCAATGTGAAACCGAATGGCAAGGGGCTGGACACGATCGCTACAGGAGTCCAAGAATCCCACCTACGACACAGTGGACCGGTATCGATGGAGACTAACTGGGGCCCCATGCTTGACCACCAGGGAGACCTGATCGAGTATCTCTACGGCACTCAGCCCGATGCTGAAGAGAGTGCTTCGGCCTAGCCCTGACCACGGCACGGGACCATTCTGGTCCTCCCGGCCGTTTCACCTTTGTCGATTCATTGAATATTGCGTACATTAGTGCTATTATAGTAACTAGTGACGGCCCCGCGGGTCCACCCAAAAATGAGACAGAATGTGACACATATCCAGGGGTACAGCTAGGGAGTGCCTCCACCAACAAGCGAGGAGATTTGGTGGCGAAATACGCAGATATCAACGCCGGTGAGCGCTAAAGCACTCCGCCCTCGCGCCACGAGGCGATTTCGTCGTCTGAGGCGCTTGCGAGGTCCCGCAGTACTTGATCGGTGTGCTCGCCCAGCCGGGGGGCCAGTCGGTGATTGGTCTTCACGCCACCGACCTTGATGGGACTGGCGATCTCCCGAATCGTGCCCAACTCCGGATGCTCCATCTCCAGCACCAGTTCGTCCTCGGCCACCTGAGGGTCGCGAAGCGCCTCCTCGACGCTGTTCACCGGTGCGCAAGGCACCTGCCCCTTGAGCAGCTCCAGCCACTCGGCGGTAGTCCTCTTTTGAGATAGCTCCTTAAGAATCGGCCCGAGCGCCTCGCGGTTCTCCAGCCGGCTGGCGAAGCTATTGAACCTGGGGTCCTCGGCCAGTTCGGGAGAACCCATGATCGTCACAAGGTTTTGGTAGAACTTCTCCTTCGCGCACATGACCACTAACCAGCCGTCCTTCGAAGGCAGCACCTGTGAAGGCACCTGGGACGGATGAGAGGAGTCGGGCCAGCGTTGCGGCTCATAGCCCTTCGTGAGATGCCATGCGCCGACATAGCTCAGGTGAGAGATGGCGTTGTCGAACAGGCTAACGTCGACATCAGAGCCCCGGCCCGAAGTCCGGGCCCCCAGTATGGCGCTCACCATGCCCAGAACCGACATGACGCCCCCGCTGTAGTCCACCAGCGAGAGCCCGGACTTCTGCGGCGGCGTGTCAGGTTCGCCTGTAATAGACATCCAGCCAGCGTATGCCTGCATCGTGTAATCATAGCCCGGCTCAGCCGCCCGTGCGCCGTGCCTCCCGAAAGCCGAGAGGGAGCAGCAGACGATGGCCGGCTTCACTGCCTTGAGGCTCTCATAATCGAGTCCTAGCTTGGACGGCAGATCGCCCCGCAGATTGTTGAAAACTGCGTCGCTCACTGCTACCAGCTTGTGCAGTATGGCTTTCGACTCAGGGTGTTGCAGATTGAGAGTGATGCTCTTCTTGTTGCGATTGAAGCTCTGGAAATACACGCTGTCCTGGGTCCCGGTGTACGGCGGCACGTACCGGGCCACGTCCCCTCCAGTCTCGGGGTTCTCGATCTTGATAATCTCCGCGCCGAGATCGGCCAGGAACATGGTCCCCCACGGCCCTGCACCGTACTGCTCAACCGAGATGATCCTGACCCCTTCGAGGGGCAGCCGGGGCTTGGGGTCAGTCGTACCTGAGGACATTCAAATCTCCTAACAACCTTGTTCTGTGAATGGGGCTGGCGCAGGCTACGGAGCGACCATCGCCCTCGTGACAGCCGAGTCCTCCGTCTTGCCGGCCCACTCCGCCGCCTCGAAGGCCTCGCCGATGCGCTCCAGCGGGAAGGTATGGGACATGACACGGGTCAGAGGGTACTTGTCCCTGGTACGGGTCAGCATATCGACGGTCACCGGCAAGATGTACGGGTCGTAGTGGGTGACGGGTATTATCCGCACCTGTCCCCACAGCACCTTGGACACGTCCAACGTCACGTTGCTGCCTGGCCAGATGTTGCCAATCTCGACGAACGCGCCTCCCTTGCGAGTCATAGCGATGCCCTCCGGCACCACCTGCGGGTAGCCCACCACCTCCATGACCACGTCGGCGCCACGGCCCTCGGTCAGCTCCTTCACTCGCTCGATACGAGCCTCCGAGGTGTCGTACTCGTTGATGTCGATGGTCTGGTCAGCGCCACACTGCCTGGCCAGCTCCAGTCGGCTCGGGACCCCGTCGATAGAGATGACAGAGGCAGCCCCCATCTCCTTCGCCGCCGCCGCCGCGTTGATGCCAAGGCCTCCAGCGCCCTGGATCACTACATGGTCGCCCAGCTGCAAGTTCGCCTGCCGCAGACCGTAGACCACCTGGGCTGCGGCGCAGTTGACCGCCGCAGCGGCCTCGTTCGACAGCTCATCAGGCACCTTGAAAACAAAGTGGCCGGGAAACAGGTAGTAGTACTCGGCGAAGCCGCCGTTGCAGTAGGGGAACTCCTCGATGGACGCCCTGAACCGGAACCGCGTTGGGCAGTGGTTCAGTTCGCCTCGAAGGCAGTTGTAGCAGCGTCGGCAAGGGAAAAAGTAGGTGAAGACCACCCGGTCTCCCTCCTTCAGCGGCCGCCCCATCGAGTCCGTTGAGATATCAGGCGCCAGCGTGTCGATTACCCCGGCCATCTCGTGGCCGAGGATGACCGGACCCTGTTTGCCAGTGAGTATCGGCTCGATCTCGCCGCGCCAGAAGTGCAGGTCGGAGCCGCATATTCCCCCAGCCAGTATCCTGACCCTGATCCCTCCGGGCCCCACCGGGACGGGAGGCAGCTCTGTCATCTCGAAGTGGCGAGGCCCAACGAACACCGCAGCTCGACCCTTTTCCATCGCATCCTCCTCATGCCCTGGCAGCCCGACGACAGTGAGCCCCGAATGTACCACAAGGGGGAGTCCAGAGGGGTACGCCCCTCTGGTAGGGGTCTGGGGGCCAAGCCCCCAATTGTCCTAGCCTCCCACACCTCAATCCGATATAGTATCGGCGGCGAATGGAGGTTCTTTACTGATATGACACAGAAGATTGGCTTGCTAGGTTCGGACAACAGCCACGTTGAACGATTTTCCGAGATTCTGAATGTGGCCGACCACCCGTCATACTGGGCCGACAGCGGTGCCCGGGTCTCGGTGATCTGGGGCCCAGACCCTGAGAGGACCCGGGAGGGCGCGGCCAACGGACAGATACCCATAATTGCAGACAGCCCGGAACAGGTCATAGCCGAGTGCGACATGGTGTTCGTGATCTCTCGAGACGCCGGCCTGCACCTGGGGTACGCGAAGCACGCCATCGCGGCGGGCAAGCCGCTCTTCGTCGACAAGCCGCTGACCCAGACACCCGATCAGGCGAGAGAGCTGATCTCACTGTCCCGAAAAGCCGGCATCCCCATGACTTCTTTCTCCACCCTGAGGTACGGCAGCGACGCCATCGCCTTCGGTGAGGGAATTGAAACTGCCGGCGCAATTCGATACGCCTCCTACATGGGGCCCGCGGCCCGGAACAGTCCCCACGGAGGGGTCCTGTTCTACGCCATCCACTCCGTCGAGCTAATGCAGCATTTCCACGGCCACGACGTCACGTCGGTCCGCGCCGTGGAGAGCCCTCCGGGCGCCGATAGATCAAACATTAACGTCACCTGCACCTATGCAGACGGCACGCTGGTCTCCATCGCGCTGATCGGCGACGGCGTCTATCTGTTCTACATGATGGCGGTCGGGCAAGAGGGTATCGTCGAGGTGCCGGGTACGGCCCGGAACTACGCGGCGGACGCCGAGTCCCGTGCCCGCGCGGAGTCTGCGAAAACCCAGGTGGTGCGAGAGTCGGAAGACAAGCCCCGTGCCGACCACTACGAACTCGGGATGCGCCAGATACTGGGGGTGCTGCGAGGTGAGAGGCCGGGCATTGCAGATGAGGAGATGCTAGGCAGCATTCAGCTCTGCGCAGCAATTGAAGAGAGCCTGCAATCTGGTAAAGCGATTGACCCGCGCAGCTTGTAGTCGAGAAACCAGGTACAGCCCCACGAACACTATCCAGGTGGGCGATGCGGCCCCGGCGGGCGCAGTCCGCGAAACGAGGAAAGCATGACCGACGAGACACGTGCCAATGAGATTGAGCAGGAGATCTTCGCGACAGAGCTGGACTCTTTCGTCCCAGACAAGATCCTGGACGCCCACTCCCACATGTGGACACAAACGACCAACGAGGACGGCATTCCCCCCGGTTTCAAGGAGTTCGACGCGGATGTCACTATGGACATCTGGCGCAGCCGCCTCGACGACCTGCTGCCCGGACGCCAACAGTCTGCGCTATTCCTACCCCTGTCGATCCGAGGGTCGATAGAGGACGCCGAGCTCCAGAACGAGTGGGTATCTCGGGAGGCCCACACCGACCCGCTTTCCCGGCCCGCCATGTGGATATCGCCGAACATGGACCCGGACTACGTGCGCCAGGAGGTCAAGCGCCTCAGGCCTTCCGGGTTCAAGTGCTACCACACCGAGAGCCCGAGGGTACCTACCTTCGAGTCTGAGATACCGGAGTTCCTGCCCGAGGAGCACGTGCGCGTAGCTCACGACGAGGGTCTGACGATCACGCTGCACATGGTCAAGGAGCGGAGCGTCTCGGTGGCCAGCAATCAACATTGGATCAAGTACTACTGCGAGAAGTACCCCAACATGAAGCTGATACTGGCCCACGCGGCTCGCAGCTTCAATCCGGCGTTTGCAGACCAGGGCATGGAGTCGCTCCAGGGCTTGCAGAACCTGTATTGCGACACGTCTGCGGTGGCAGAGTCCGGCGCCTTTGAGACCATCATCCGGGTTCTGGGCCACGACCGGCTACTGTGGGGTAGTGATTGGGCGGTAAGCCATGCCCGTGGCAAGTACGTGTCCGTCGGGTATAGCTGGGTATGGATCGAGGCCGATAACGTGCCGCCGCCCCGATACTCCACGCAAAGCCCCTTCGTGTTCAACGGCCTGGAGTCGCTAAGGGCGCTGAAGCAGGCAGCGAGGCACACGCAGCTCTCCGATAACCAGATCGAGGACATCTTCTTCGGGAACCTTGCCGGCGTGCTCGGTGTCGAGGGCTAACAAGTGAGGGCGCCATGACGCAAAAACGCGACGTGGTCGTGATCGGAGGCGGGGTGATCGGGGTATGCGCGGCCTACTACCTGCAGCGGGCCGGGCGACGAGTCACCCTTCTCGAGCAGGGCGAGATAGGCTCTGGCAGCTCCCACGGCAACGCGGGCTGGATTGTGCCCAGCCACAGCGTCCCCTTGGCCGAGCCCGGAGCAATACTGCGAGGCCTCCGGTGGATGTTCAACCCCAAGAGCCCCTTCTATATCAAGCCGCGCATTGATTTCGATCTGTTCCGATGGCTGCTCCACTTCCGAGCGGCGGCGAACAGCCGAGCGGTGCAACGGACCGTGCCGGTAGCGCTAGAGCTTAGCCGGATGAGCCTCGCTCTGTACGAGGACCTGGTCGCCCGCGAGGAGCTGGACTGCGGCTTTGCCAAGTCTGGCCTGCTGGGCATCTACAGGACTTCGCGTGGGTGGGAAGACGCGCTGGAGCAGGCACGACTGCTCTCAGAGTTTGGCATCCCAAGTCAGATCCTCAACGCCGCTGAGGTCGTGCGGATGGAACCGAACGCACGCGACGACACCACCGGCGGCGTGTTTTTCGAAGGCGACGCAAATGTGCGTCCGGGGGCCTTCGTCAGGGAACTCGCGCTGAGGCTGTACGAGAGCGGATGTGAGATTCGGACCAATACCGAGGTGCTCGGTTTCGATGTCTCCTCCGGTCGCATCACATCGATTAGGACATCTGACGAAGAGTACACCGTGGACACGGTGGTACTAGCGGCCGGGGCCTGGTCACCGAGGGTTGTGAAGGAGTTAGGGCTGCGACTGCCGGTCCAGCCGGCGAAGGGCTACAGCATTACCTTCGAATCTCCTGGCGAGCCTCTCAAACAACCGCTGATGCTGGCCGAGGCCAGGATCGGAGCCACGCCCTTTGGGCAGCAGCTGCGCCTCGCCGGTACTCTCGAGCTGTCCGGGATCAACCTGAACGTTCGAGGTCGGAGGGTCAATGCGATCAGAGAGGCCATGGCCGAGTACCTGACATATGATATCTCTCCGCGAGAGGAGAACGTGTGGGTCGGGATGAGGCCTCTGTCCCCCGACGGACTTCCGCTGATCGGCCGGGTGGGCAACCCGTCGAACTTGGTCGTCGCCACCGGCCACTCCATGACGGGCATGACGCAGGGACCGGCTACCGGAATGCTGGTGTCGCAGATAGTCCTCGGAAAGCCCACTGACATCGACATCGAGCCGATGAGTCCGCTCCGCTTCAGTGGTGGTGCTGCGCACGCTTAGGGGGGTGGGGCGGGGTATGTCCAGGTCTGTGTAGCCGGGTCGCCTAAAACGCCGGCAAAGGTGCATCGTCGCCCGTTTCGATCTGCCATTGACGGATGCGGGCCGCCATGTCGCGGATGCGGTCGCGGTGCTCGGGG
Organism: uncultured Chloroflexota bacterium; assembly: GCA_913030785.1. GTDB lineage: Bacteria > Chloroflexota > Dehalococcoidia > Lucifugimonadales > CAJWER01 > CAJWER01. The sequence continues at coordinate 9,785 of CAJWER010000065.1, forward strand.
GCGTCGAACAGATTAGTGGTCTCGTGAGGGTCGCTGCCGAGGTCGAATAGCTCCCCCTGGTCCGTGGCGCAGAGGTTGAGCTTCCAGCGGTTTGCAGTGATCACAGACCTTCGGGGCATTGCGGAGAGACGGTTGATAGCTTCGTTGCCCAGGTCGCGGTCACCTGCGCCGTTCCACTGCACGAACACGTCGTTGTCCCCGAGCGTGTTATTGCCCTCCAAAACCTTCGCACGGCTGCGACCCTGCAGGTCTTCGGGCACTGGCTGCTTCAGCAGTTCCAGCAGGGTCGGCACCAGGTCTACCTGTCCGATATTGCCACCGATGGTGCGAGGCTGCCCGTCTACAAACGGGGCCCGGATCAGCAGGGGCACCCTCGAAGCCTCCTCGTAGAAGGAGCGCTTCTCAAGCATCGCGTGGTCGCCGCCCATCTCGCCGTGCTCGCTGGTGAACACGACGACCGTGTTCTCAGCGAGGCCACTATCATCGAGGGCCGCCAAGATCTTGCCGACGGCGCGATCCAGCAGGGTGATATTGGCAAAGTACTGGGCCCTCAGGCGACGCCACCCTGCCTCGGATGACAGATCATGACCGCCAACGACGTGGATCCCCGCAGGGTCCGACCGCTCTTCCGACAGATAGTAGTCCGCCCGCGCCGTGTTGAACTGAGATGTCCCGTCGGGACGCTTCAGGAACGCCGGGCCTGTGGGAAGGCTTTCGGGGTCATAGAGCCCGTCAAGGGGTCCGGTGTAGGGCGGGTGAGGCTCGACGAAATCCACAAACAGCATGAACGGGTTATCGCCCGCGCTCTGGATGAAGCGCGCCGCGTGGTCGCCCAAAAAGGTGGACTGGTGGTGTGCGATTGGGATGCGGTTCTTTTCGTCCTCCGAGAAGACCCTGGGCCCAAATGCGTCGGTCTTTGGCTCGTATCCGTGCTCGATCAGGTAGTGGTGGTAGTCGGAGAACCGGTCAGGCCTCTCGGTTGGCAGCAGGTGGAGGTCCTCGATGCTGATCCACTGCTCGAAACCGTGCTGCGGCACGAGATCGTTGCCCAGATGCCACTTCCCGAAGTGCCCCCGTAGATAATCATCGGAGACCATCTCGGCGATGGTCTTTGTGTCGGGCCTGAGGAAGATGCCGTTTCTCACCTGCCCCGATGTGTGTGGGTAGAGCCCGGTCATGATGGTGGAGCGAGCTGGCGTGCAGACGGGTTGGCTAACGTAGGCGTTCTCGAACACGAAGGACTGCTCGGCGAGGCGATTCAAGGCCGGGGCCTGAATCCAATCGTTGCCGTAGCAGCGGAGCGAATCGTATCGCTGCTGGTCGGTCAGTATAAATAGCAGGTTCGGGGTGTTGGGCATGGTTGCTTAATCAGCGCCGTGCGGCGTACTGAGACCACGGAAGACCTAGGTCCCTCGCCCCCATCCACGGGAGAAAAGAAAAAAGAAAATGATAATTGTGAGGGACACCCTCACACACCCGGCAAAGGGGCCTCGCCCCTCTGCACACCCCTAACAGGTGCCCGGCAGAAAGCCCCTCACAGGGGGGTGACGCTCTCTGAGAACGCTGAGGAGACTTGGGGGGGCACCAGGCTACAGGCTGCTCACTCCGCAAATCGGCGGAGGATTAGGCAGGCGTTTTGGCCGCCGAACCCGAAGCTGTTGGACATTACTGTGTCGACCTGCTGCTTCCGCGACACGTTGGGCACATAGTCGAGGTCGCATTCGGGGTCGGGATTGTGGAGATTGATCGTGGGATGAATCTCGTTCTCGAGGATGGTCTTGATACAAGCCACGGCCTCTACGGCCCCGGCGCCGCCGAGTGCGTGGCCGGTCATGGACTTCGTAGCGCTGATAGGCACCTTGTAGGCCTGCTCTCCAAAAGCCGCCTTGATCCCGAGGGTTTCGGCCAGGTCGTTCATGGGAGTGGCAGTGCCGTGGGCGTTGATATAGTCGACCTCGTCCGCGGTTATTCCGGCATCCTCGAGCGCCCATCGAATGGCCCTGGCCGCACCGCTGCCATCCCGGTCCGGCTGCACTGCGTGGTACGCATCGGACGAGACGCCGTGGCCGAGAATTTCGGCCAGTATGGTCGCACCTCGGTTGATGGCATGTTCCATGCTCTCGATGACCAGCAGCGCCGCTCCTTCCGCGGGCACCATGCCGTCGCGAGTCGCGTCGAAGGGCCGGCTGGCCTCTGTTGGATCGCCTTCATACCTGGACAGCGCCCTGATGATGTTGAAGCCGCCGAGGCCAAGCTCACAGATACCCGCCTCGCAACCACCGCCAAGCACGACATCTGTGGCGCCGCGCCGGACAATTTCCGCTGCCTCGCCAATGCCCTGGGTCCCAGCAGCGCATGCTGTGACGATGGTGGATGTGTAGCCGGTGAGGCCATATAGGCGGCTGACGTTGGCCGCGGCCATGTTGGGCAGGATCATGGGGATAAAGTAGGGGCTCATTTTCATGCCGCCCCGGCTAATGAGGGTCCGCGAATTGTCTTCCATAGTCGGGAATCCGCCGACACCGTTGCCCATGACGACGCCGATCCTATCTCGATTGCTGTTATCCAGATCGAGCCCGGCATCCTCGATAGCCAGCCCCGCTGCGGCGACCGCAAGCTGCGAGAATCGGGCCATCCGCTTGTGTTCCTTCGGATCCATGAACTCGCCGGGGTCGAAATCCGACGCCTCCCCGGCGATTTTGCTTGGGAAGTCGGTGGTGTCGGCCTGGGTAATCGGCCCAATGCCCGACTCCCCGCGCACCAGAGAAGACCAGTAGTCGTCGATTGAATTGCCAAGGGGTGTTATGGCGCCCATCCCGGTGACAACTACTCGGGTTCCTTTGTTCGTCAATGGTTCGCCTCGCGATTTTGGTTCTTTGGAGCTGTAATACTCCCCGCGTTGCCGGGGAAGAAATCTCGGGCTACGCCAGGAAATTCGTCAAATTAGACCGCTCCGGGCTGCGGCATATTGATGGTCCGATATGTTTCGAAGGCGACCCCTTCGATTTCCTCGATCACCTCGGCCGCGACCGAGAGCGATCCCGTCGCCAGTACCAAGTCCCGCTCGCCCGCCTCACCGACCGCCCTGCGTACGGCTTCACCGACCGCATTCGGTCCTTGCTCGACGCGCAGGCCAATTTCTCTGACCGTCGTGACTATGGATTTTACCGCAGCCGCCTTTGGCATTGAGTACCAAGATTGAGCGCATGCTGATCCCCTACGATGTGTAGAACCAACAGTTTAATATATTAACGGCGTGGCAAAAACCGCCCACGCAAAGTCAGCCCCCGCCTTAGGTTTCCTCGCTTGTTTTCGCATCCATCATTGCTTCTACAACCGGGGTTATAACAAGTTCCATGGCCCGGACGTAGCCGCCACCTGGGACCACAATGGTGTCTGGACGGCTGAGGAAAGAGCCGTTCAATTTATCGAAGCGAACAAGGAGCATCCGTTCTTCCTCTACATTCCTGAACCAATTCCTCACAAACCGTTACATGTGTCTCCTCCCTTTATGGAAGGCGTGTCATCCGAAATTGTGGACAAACTCAAAGAAGAGAATAACTCGATCGATTATCCAACAAGGGACAAGCTCTTCCGCCAGGCAATCAACGAAATCGATTGGTCAGTCGGACAGATCCTCGACACTCTGAAAAAGCACGGGCTCGATGAAAATACTCTAGTGATTTTCACATCGGACAACGGACCAGCCGTTGGGAAGGCCGACCCATTACAAGGACGTAAAGGGAGCACCTTCGAAGGAGGCATGCGGGAACCTACAGTCATTCG
>CAJWER010000066.1 GCA_913030785.1 uncultured Chloroflexota bacterium
CAACTGGGGCGAGATGAATTGAGGGCTTTAGCGAGACTCAGAACCCGGTCGTAATCATGCCGGCTCGTTTGCAAGATCGTGTGGGTGGAGAACAGTAGTCACAGCGTCGCGGTGAAGCACCCGGAGGTCATCGCAACCGCTTTGCAGACGCATGTTGATGCGGGCTTTTTCGGACCGGATGCGAAAAGGGATGGCTCTTCATAGCGGTGGCTCGCGCAGACCCTCAGGACGCGTTGACACTGTTCGGTCTGTTAACTAACATGTATTGTGCCGACACGTACTCAGCACGTGGAAGGGGTCCCAAACTTGGAGAGCAATCCTTCAGTCAGCCTGATGGAAGCCGTAGGCGTTTATGTTGCTAGTCTTCGCAGCAAAGACAGCCAGTCTAAAGCCCAGCAGCACCTGATGAAGTTTGTCCAATGGTGTGGCGCCGAGAGGCAAATCGTAGAGATAAGACCCTCGGAGATTGGCGAATACGGTGAGAAGTCAGTCGGTTCTACCGGCGGCGCGCAGGCCGTGGAGCGACTCCAGGGTGTGCGCAAGTTCCTCTCATTTGCCAAGAAAAAAGGGCTGATAGAACACAACCTCGCCCAACATCTGAGGATACGCAAGGGCAAGAGCCGCTCCCTTAAGGGGTCCGGCACAGCAGAAGCCAACATTGTCGAACTGACCATCGAAGGGCACAAGCAACTCGTCGACGAGTTGGAGGGACTGAAGAGCCAAAGAGTGCCCATTGCCACGGAGATTCGTCGTGCAGCCGCCGACAAGGACGTCAGAGAGAACGTGCCCCTTGAGGCTGCTCGTGAACAGTTGGGCCTCGTCGAGTCACGTATTAGGCAGATAGAGTCCACGCTGAAAAACGCGGTCGTCGTGCAGCCCTCCGGCGAAAAGGCCAAGACGGTCCGCGTTGGCACCAAGGTTTACCTGAAAGATCTGGGAAGCGGACGCGAGACCAGGTATACTGTCGTCAGCGCATCCGAGGCGCGCCCCCTTGAGGGCAAGATTTCGGATGTATCGCCCGTGGGCAAGGCGCTCATGAAGCGAAGCGCTGGACAGGAGATACGTGTCGATACCCCGCGAGGACATCTGAAGTACCGGATTGTCAAGCTTACCTCCTAGTCTCGGATGACCCTCGTGCGAGGTGAAAGGCCCGCCAACGGCGGGCCTTTGTGATGCCCGCAGTCACCGATTATTTGAGGTCTTGCAGCGGGCATTTACCACGCACCGCCCGCGACCCTTCAAGCACACCATCAGATTCCGTCACGGACATGGAGTCATGGAAGAAGCAATAACCAGACTGGTCTTTCAACTGGCCGCCATCCTGGTGGTCGCGAAGCTTGCTGGCGAGGGCTTTGAGCGCTTCCTGAAGATGCCCGCCGTTCTCGGCGAACTGGCTGCAGGCATACTCATCGGACCCTTCGCCCTCGGCGCAGTCGACGTGCCCGGCTTAGGCCCATTATTCGAGCATCTACCGGAGGCCATAGGAGTCGAAGAGGTTGCCGTTCCTGTCTCCGAGGGGCTCTGGTCGCTCGCCCAGGTAGGCTCCATAGTCTTACTGTTCATGGCTGGTCTGGAGACGGACCTGCGCCAGTTCCTGCGCTACGCCCGGCCCGCGAGTCTGGTTGCCCTCGGAGGGGTCGTGGTTCCCTTCGCTTTAGGCGCTGGCCTCACCGTCGCGTTTGGTTTCGCCGACAGCATCACCGACGTCAAGGCGCTGTTCATCGGGGCGGTCATGACCGCCACATCCATCGGCATCACGGTCCGTGTCCTTGGCGACCTGAGGAGGCTGACCACCCCGGAGGGGGTCACCATTCTCGGTGCAGCCGTGTTGGATGACGTCATTGGGATACTGGTGCTCACCATCGTGGTCGGCCTTGGAGACACCGGAGAGATCGTCCCCAGCGAGGTTGGCCTCGTAGCGCTCAAGACCTTTGGCTTCTGGCTTGCCTTGACTGGCATCGGCATCCTGCTCTCCAGCCGCATCTCGGCCGTTTTGATGTCCTTCAAGGTCAGCGGCGCGGCGGTAGCGCTGACCCTCGCCATCGCGTTCCTTGCCTCCGGTCTGGCCGAGAGCTTCGGCTTGGCGATGATCATCGGCGCATTCTCCATCGGCCTGGCACTGTCAGGAACAGACTTGGCCCACGTGCTGGACGAGCCCCTGAGAGCGGTCTACTCAGCCCTCGTGCCAATCTTCTTTGTGGTCATGGGCATGCTGGTGGACGTGAGCGCCCTCGGCGGCGTTGTGGTCTTCGGGCTGGTATTAACGTTGGCAGCAGTAATAGGCAAGGTCGCCGGAAGCGGCCTACCGGCCCTGGGCGTCGGGTTCAACCGCATGGGAGCCTGGCGTATAGGCATTGGCATGCTCCCTAGAGGCGAGGTGGCCCTGATCATGGCCGGAATCGGCATCAGCAAGGGCATTATCGGCCAGGACCTCTATGGCGTCGCGATACTGATGACCATCATCACTACGGCGGTTGCGCCTCCGGTGCTCGCACTCTCGTTCCGCAGTGGAGTCGCTGGAGCTCGCACGCCATTCGCCGGGAACGAGGACGATGGCTAGCAGCGCGACCCCTGCGGAGTCCACGGATCTTGTCGAGGAGTTGAGACGCCTCGTCGATGGCGAGGTCCGTTTCGACGCCATCACCCGCTCGCTCTATTCCACGGACGCCAGTATCTATCGAATTGAGCCCATAGGCGTGGTCCTCCCACGCACCGAGGAAGATGTCATCGCGGTCGTCGAGACCGCAGCACGCCACAATGTGCCCGTTCTGCCCAGGGGCGGTGGAACCAGTCTGGCCGGGCAGACCGTCGGTAACGCCGTGGTCATGGACTTTTCGAAGTACATGCGCCACGTTGTTGAGGTCAACGTCGAGGAGCGATGGGTCCGCACCCAGCCCGGCATCATCCTCGACGAACTTGACCGCCACCTCGCGCCCTATGAACTCCATTTCGGTCCGGACCCCAGCACCAGCAACCGCGGCAATATCGGTGGGGCGCTTGGAAATAACTCTTGCGGCGCACACTCGATCATGTACGGCAAGACCGTCGACAACGTCATCGGTCTCGAAACCGTGCTTTCCAACGGCGATCGCTCCACGCTGGGCCGGGTCGACCGCTCATCGTTGGATGCCAGGCTGCGCGCCAATGGATTGGAAGGCAACATCTTTCGGGCGTTGCGCTCCATCGGCGAAGAGACCGGAGCCGAGGTCAAGTCACGGTACCCGAACATCCAGCGCCGTGTCTCGGGGTACAACCTCGACGATTTGGAGGGTGGCGGTCCCTTCGACATGGCCCGTTTCGTAGTCGGCTCTGAGGGCACCCTGCTAACGATCACCGAGGCGAAGCTTGCACTGGTCCCGAATCCCGCCTACAAGCGCCTCACTGTGCTCCACTTCGATAGCGTAGCCGAGTCGATGGAGGCCACGGTAGCTGTGCTGGAGTTGAAGCCCGCAGCTGTCGAGCTGATCGACTCCATGATCATCCGTCAGGCTACCGACAACCTGGAGTACTCCAGGCAGATGGGCTTCGTTCAGGGTGACCCGGAGGCGCTGCTGCTAGTCGAGTTCGTTGGCGACTCCGACATAGAGGTCGAGTCGAAGCTGGACGTGCTCGATGCAAAGAATCTCGGCTATGCCACGACCCGTGTGTCTGACCCACGAGAGCAGGCCTCGGTCTGGGCGGTGCGCAAGGCCGGCCTCGGCCTCATGATGAATGTCACCGGGCCAGAAAAACCCCTAGCATTCGTCGAGGACACCGCGGTTGCCCCGGAGCGCCTCCCTGAATACGTCCGCCGGTTCGACGAGATCGTCAAGGCCAATGGAACCACCGCCGGCTACTACGGCCACGCCAGCGTCGGGTGCCTGCACATCCGGCCCCTGATCGACCTGAAGCGCGTTGATGGTGTGGAGCGAATGGCGTCCATCACCTCGCAAATCAGCGACCTTGTGCTGGAGTTCGGCGGGTCGATGTCCGGCGAACATGGTGACGGCCTTGCCCGCAGCGTCCTGAACGAGAAGATGTTCGGGCCTGTGATATATGACGCGTTTCGCCGCGTGAAGGGCGCGTTCGATCCCCATGGCATCATGAACCCTGGCAAGATCGTCGATGCGCCGCCCATGACCGAAAACCTAAAAATCGGACCGGACTACAAGACGCTGAATCTGTCTACTGGCTTCGCATTTTCGCAGGAGGGCGGGTTCGCCGCCGCCATCGAGATGTGCAATGGCCAGGGGGCGTGCCGCAAGATCGACGGCGGGACCATGTGCCCGTCGTTTATGGCAACCCGTGACGAGGAGCACTCGACCCGAGGACGCGCTAACGCTCTGCGCGCCGCCATCTCAGGCGCACTACCCGTCGAAGCTATCGGAAGCCAGCGCCTCCATGACGTGATGGACCTTTGCCTGGGGTGCAAGGGCTGCAAGGCGGAGTGCCCATCCAACGTGGACATGGCCAAGCTCAAGTATGAGTTCCTGGACCGGTACCACAAGACCAACGGATACGGCCTGCGGGAGCGCATGTTCGGAAACATCGCCCGACTCGGCAAGCTGGGATCCATGTTCGCGCCGTTCTCCAATTGGGCCATGCGGTCCCAGGGCATAAAGGACCTGCTCGAACGGTACGCCGGGGTTGACCGGCGACGCGACCTGCCCTCGTTCGCGAGCCAGAGTTTCGTCCAGTGGTTCCGCGCCCGGGGCGGCTCTCCCGAGACCACCAGAGGGCCGGTCCTGCTGTTCGCCGACACGTTCACCAATTACAACCACCCGGAACTGGGCCACGCAGCGGTCAAGGTCTTGGAGGGCCTGGGATACCAGGTCATCGTACCCTCGACCGGCTGCTGCGGCAGGCCAATGATGTCGGCTGGGATGCTGGACAAGGCCAAGAGCGCAGCGCGGCACAATATCGAACAACTGCTGCCGTACATCGACAACGGAATCAAGCTGGTAGGGTTAGAGCCTAGCTGTATCTTGAGTCTCAGCGACGAGTATCCGGACCTCCTCGGCGACAACGATGGCGCCACCAGGGTCGCCGAAAGCGTAATGTTGATCGAGGAGTTCGTGGAGTACGCTGCCGACAGGGACGGTGCGCAGCTCAACTTCATCAAGTCACCAGGCAAAGTGATGTACCACGGCCATTGCCATCAGAAAGCCCTCGTTGGCTCGCAGATTGCCATGAACGTCCTAGGGTCAATTCCGGGCTGCGACCCGGAGGAGGTCCAGTCAGGCTGTTGCGGCATGGCTGGCTCGTTTGGCTTCGAAAAAGAGCACTACGATATCTCGATGCAAATAGGTGAGCAGAGCCTGTTTGGCCCTATCCGCGCCCTGGACGATAGTGTTCAGGTCGTCAGCGAGGGTGTGTCGTGCAGGCAGCAAATCGTCGATGGTACAGAAAGACGCGCGAAACATCTGGTTGAGATACTGGCGGACGCCCTCTAGTTTCCTGAGGGTACCGGACCGGAGGTCCAAATGAAGATCACGGCAGTTGAGGTGGTCCCAGTCGATCGATACCTGTTCACCAGGGTTCACACCGACTCGGGAATTGTGGGCTTCGGTGAGTCCGGCGCGTGGGGTTTCCTGGAGGCCTCTGCGGCAGCGATGGAGAAGTTCGGCCGATACCTGGTGGGCAAAGATCCGCTACAGATCGAGCATCACTGGCAAAACATGTACCGGACGAGCCATTTCCGTGGCGCGGCCATCATGGGTGCGTTGAGCGCTCTGGACATAGCGCTCTGGGACATCGCTGGAAAGCACTTTGGCGTGCCCGCCTACCAGCTACTGGGCGGCAAGACCCGCAACAAAGCGCGCGTGTACTACCACGTCTACGGCGACACCCGCGAGAAGCTGGTGCAGGGCGTTAGAGATGCCCGCGAGGCAGGATTTACCGCAGTGGGACACCTGACACCCTTCCTGGATGAGTCTAAAGGCGTGCCATTCTTCAAGACACACGCCGACAAGATGGGTGACGCCATCGAGGCCGTGGCGGCGTACCGAGAGGCTGCTGGGACAGGCGTGGATCTGTGCATCGAGATCCACAGGCAGCTCACCCCCACCGAGTCCATCACATTGGCCAAGGGTATCGAACAGTTCCACCCGCTGTTCTACGAGGACCCCATCCTGCCGGACAACTTCGACGCGATGGGCCTGGTCGCACAGAACGTGTCGATCCCCATCGCGACAGGGGAGCGCCTCCACTCCATTCACGAGTTTGCGATGCTGCTGGCCCGCGGCGCTGTGCAGTACATCCGCCCGGACGTGTGCTTGGCGGGCGGCCTGACCCACTCCAAGAAGATCGCCGCCGTGGCGGAGGCGCACTATGTCGGAGTCGTGCCTCACAACCCGCTGAGCCCCATCAGTACTGCAGCCTGCCTGCAGCTCGCCGCGTCGATTCCCAATTTCACCATTCAGGAATACCCCATCGGTGAACTGGAACCGCCCAAGAGCGAAATCGTCACGGAGCCCCTCAAGCAAGAAGGCGGATTCTTGATGATCCCGGACGGGCCTGGGATCGGGGTCGAGTTGGCCGATGACGCCGAGACCAGATTCCCTCCGATAGCATACGGAGAGATCGGGGCGCGTCTGGGAGTCGACGGCTCGGTCGTGGACCAGTAATTCTCGATATTTGTTAAGCTAGATAGGTAAGACAAGGCGCTGTACGACTGGTCGGGCGCCAAGTTCTAGCCCCCAAGAATCTGCTTTCAGAATGGCGGTGAGCAACGATGCGAGAGGTATTCCGCGAAGCCGTGAGGGAGCTTGGCAAGGGCGAGCCCGTGGTCGTGGCCACAGTCGTGCGTACGAAGGGATCCACGCCCCAGAAGCCGGGTGCAAAACTGCTGGTACGCAGCGACGGCAGCGGTATAGGCACACTTGGAGGTGGCTGCGTTGAAGGCGACATCTGGTTTGCGGCGCGAGAGCTGATGAAGCGCGGCGGCGTCGCAGAGCATCGCGACTACGAGCTAAATGAAGACCTGGCCGCAGAGGAAGGCCTGATCTGCGGCGGCACGATGTACTTCCTGATCGACCCGGTGTACGAGGCAGGAGACTACCTGCCCTACGCAGCCAGCATCGACAACGCCTATGGCGGCGGACCGGCCGCAGCACTCGTGTCGATGATCAAGGCCGCCGACGGAGACACCACGCCAACCGGCGCGAAGTTGTTCGTCCGGGAGGACGGGTCCACCGACGGTACTCTGGGCTCGTCAAAACTGGATGGCGACGCCGTCGAGAAGGCGTTGGAACTGATGGCCCTGGGCAATAACGAGTACGTCACGACCAAGGACGGTGCCGAATACTTTGTGGAGGCATTCACGACACCGCCTCAACTGGTACTCATCGGCGGCGGCCACGTTTCGAACGCAATTGCGCCATTGGCTGAGACCCTTGGTTTCAGGGTATTCGTCACGGACGACCGTAAGGAATTCGCGAACGCGGACCGCTTCCCGAACGCGGCGGGTTTGGTCATAGCACCCCCCGAGGACGCGCTCCCCCAGCTTCCGATCAATGCCAATACCTACATCGTGGTCGCGACGCGAGGCCATCGCTACGACAACGCAGCCCTGGAAGCTGCCGCAAGGACACCGGCGAGATACGTCGGTCTGATGGGTAGCAAACGCAAGGCGATCTTGATATTCGAGGACCTGATCCGGAGCGGCCTGCCAATGGAACGTATCCGGCAGATTCGAAGCCCCATAGGCCTCGACATACGCGCCCGTACGCCCGAGGAAATCGCCCTCAGCATCATGTCTGAGGTACTGATGTTCAGGCTCGGAGGCGCCGGAAAGCCGATGAAACTTGAGGACTGGCGGCTTGATCGTATCCGCGATAAGGTCCTCGCCGAAGAGCCCGTAGGCGTCGCCGACTAACGTGAGCCTAACAACGGAGGGTTTTGCCTCCTCTCCCTTTGAGAGAGAGGACCGAGGTGAGGGTGATCTCCTGCCGCTAGTCTCCGCCATACTTACCGCCGCCGGCGAAAGCACCCGCATGGGCCGTCCGAAACCCCTGCTGCCCTGGCACGGCGTCCCCCTCTTGGAGTACCAGATATCAAGCCTGATTGAAGCGGGGGTCTCCGAGGTCGTTGTCGTGCTGGGTCATGAACACGAGGCGATAGTCCCCCACGTTTCCTGCGACCGAGTCAACATCGTGGTCAACGCTGCCTATCGTGAGGGCAAGGCTACATCCGTAAGGGCCGGGCTGACCGCGGTCGACGCCGCAGCCACCGACATCCTCCTGCTAGCCGTGGACCAGCCGCGCCCTCCGGAGATCATCTCCGCCGTCATCGAATCTCACATCGGGGAAGATGCGCTGATCACGTCACCTCGCCACGGAGGACGAGGCGGACACCCGTTAATCTTCTCCGCGCAGTTGCGAGGCGAGCTGGAGACCATAACTGAGGAGACCCAGGGTGTGCGCGAGGTGTTCCGAGCCCACGCTGACGAGGTCAACGAGGTCGCCATCAACGATCCCGTCATACGACTGGATATCAACGACCAGGACGCCTACGAGAAGGCGCTACGCCTCTTCGGTGGCTAGGGGCACGTCAAGTCTGAAATTTATCTCGGTTCGTTCGCCTGGATGCCAACGCGACCGCGATACCAATCCCCACAATTGCTGCTACGAGTGGTTGCCACAGCGCATGTTCTGTTGGGAGCGAATAGCTAAACACCGCTGTACTGCAGATGAATACCATTGCAGTTCCCATCCAGCCCTGCGCGGACTTGAGTGCGATGAAGAAGCACACGACGATGCTGAGCGCGATCCATACCCAGGAGAATATTGTTGGAGTCCAGCCATACGTCGGCAAGTGGATCAGCGCGTGACGCCACCACGCCCTAGGGAACAGGTCATAGCTCAAGTGGACCGCCACGGCCAGCGCGACGCCTGCTACGAACAGCCGAGCGGGGGCGGGACTCCGCCGTGAACCCAGCACGGCGTATAACAGTAGGGGTGCGAGCAGACCGTGCGTGATGATCGAGCGATGCATCAGAAGGTCGGTGCGCTGATCGAAGTCGGGGAATCGAAAGCCTACATACACTCCGGCCAGCAATGCGAGCAGGCGAATAACCGTCTTCATCGTCGCTCAACCGCTAAGCCTGATGGCCACCTACCCGTCGTCATGATCGACGAACCGGAACGAATAGAGATCCGCGTCCTTCATCACGAACCTCAGGCGGACCGGCTGACCCTCCAGCTTCTGGACCCGCCCGACAGACGTGAACGACCAGAATACCTGCCCTTCCACCTCGTCACCGTACATCTGGCGGGATTCACTGAGCGTGTAGTGTGTTATCGGATTCCCGTCGGCGTCCTGCACCTCCACTCGAATGCTGCCGACGCCGGAGGTGGCGTAGTTGAGGACGAGGATGTCCCCGTTGAAGACCAGCGGCCGAGTAATCAGCTCCCCACCCTCGTACGTTGCGTTCACTGAAACGAAGCCGTCGACGCGTAACACTCCGCGCTCCAAGTGCGAGCTAGGGTGCCGATAATGCTGAGTATAGTAGACCGAGATCTCGTCCTTCGCGGTGGGGACCACGCCCCAGGCAAACAGGTTGCTCCGCTCTGTCCAGTTACGGATTTCACGTCCAGGTCGGAGGAACGCCTCCATGAACGTCCGCTCGAAATTTAGCCCATCCCGGCTGGTCATGAAGACGCTGTCGGAGACGCCGGGATGTGGGTGGGAATCCACAACCTTACGCTCGGGCTGGAACCGCTTCGGAAACGACAGCAGGACGTCCGGCGCGCGGAAATAGGGGATGGTGGCGTTGGTATAGAGGTGTTCCTGCGGCGCGTCGCCCAGGTCGATCGCACGGTGGTCTGTCCAGTTCACAAAGTCGTCGGAGATGCTCGTCCCGATGGACCGGACATCATCCTCGGTCCAAATACGGTAGTAGGCCACGTAGTTGCCGCGCTCACTGTCCCAGAATGACACGTTTTGCGAATCGAAGGCGCCCCAAGTTAGCACAGGACCGTCGGCCAGCTCCCGCCAGTGGACGCCGTCCGCGGACCCGAATGCCTGAGGTGGTTGCCCTCCGAGAGCCTTGTATCGCTGGTCCGCCGCCGCCGGGTTGGTGTCCTTGAAGGGTGAGAAGTTGTGGGACACATCGCCAGTCCAGATCATGTTGTTCTTCGTCGAGCCCTCGAACTCGATGATGCCAAGCTCGGGCCTTGTCCAGACGATGCCGTCCTCGCTCTCGGCATAACACGTGCGCTCGGCCACAACGGCCGAGCACCGGTAGTACATCCGGTAGCGGTCGTCGTCCTTGAACACCGTGAAGTAGCCGTTCGTATCGTTCTCCCACGGCTGGTCGAACTCAAGCACGGTCTCCATCGGCGTCGGTCGGTGAAGGGTCAGCTCAACCCCGGTCATCTCTTCGATCAGATAGTCGTCCACGAAGAGCTGAAGCCGCGACCCGATATCGATAGCCTCTGAAGTCGAAACGCCATCGGTGGCCGGGCTAGGTGTGACTGTGGCACCAGGAGGTCGTGGGGTCGCCGTTGGCGCTGGGCGGTCGGTCGGAACACGCGTGGCAACCGAAGCGGGTGCCGCATCTGGCTGTGTTTCTTCGCCACAGGCGCTCAGCACCAGCGCAATAAGCGCTAGGCCCATCGTGACGAACACTGCTCGGGGCCTGCGTTTTCCCACCGCGAAGGAGGCCGGAGTAGTGGTGGAATTGGGTCTTGGAGCCGTCAACAATCTGCCTGAACGTCCGGCCAATCGCAAGTCTGTCCCCCTCCCTTTGCTATCCGCCCCACTCGCCCCAGGCGCGTTCCAGGTCGTCGCGGGTGGTGTCGTGCTCCTTGCCCAGGAGGGCCACCTCGTCCACTGCCTGGCGCTCCGAAGCGGTCTGCAGATCGGCCTCCAACTTCGCGAGGCGCTCCTCCAGGTTGGATATGACCTTCTCCTGGTCGAGACCTTTCGCAACCTCGCGCCGCCGCGCAACCTTGTGCTTGTTCCTCGTCGAGCCGACCCGCCGTTTTGTTGGCTGCAGTTGGGCGATAGGCGCGATCTTCTTGGGGGTCGTTTCGCCCTCGGAGGCCCACTCATCGAAGCTACCCGCAAATAGGTGGGCCCCACCGTCCTCGACGACGATGAGCTGCTCGGCAAGCAGCGATATCAGCCGCCTATCGTGAGACACGAATAGCAGCGTACCGTCGTACTCCGACAGCACCTCCTCCAGGGCCTCCCTGCTGGGGATGTCCAGATGGGTCGTAGGCTCATCCAGCACCAGCAGGCTGGGCGACCTGGTCAGGAGCCGTGCGATCGCCAGCCGTGTCCGCTCTCCGCCGCTCAGCGCTGACATGTCTTTGAACACGTCGTCGCCTTGAAAGAGGAACCGTGCCAGGTAATTTCGCTCGTCGGCGGGAGGGATATTTCGTATTTGCAGCATCGCCTCTATCACCGTTCCCGACGAGGGCAGGTCTTCGGCCCCCTGGCGATGGTAGCCCACCTCGACCCCGGCCCCGATGTTCACCGAGCCGGCCAGCGGCGAAACCTCGCTCAGGATCGTCTTCACGAGTGTAGATTTGCCCGCGCCATTGCTGCCGATCACCGCAGTTCGTGATTCACGGCCAAGCTGCATCTTGTTGATGGACAGCAGCTCATTCTCCTGTCCGTTCTCGACAAACCCTACCTTGAGGTCTCGCATGTCCACGACGACCCGGGGTGTCCGCTTGGCCCTGACGGAGGCCACCCGCATCCCTGGCTCCCGCGTATCTGGCGCCTCGATCAGCTCCAGCCTTGCCAGCTTCTTTTCCCGGTCCTTGGCCTGTCGTGACCTCTGGCCGGCCTTAAACCGGTCGATAAAATACTGCTCTTTGGCGATGAACTCCTGCTGCCGCTCGTGCTCCTTGGCCTGCCGCTCCGCACGCTCCGCTCGCTGTGTGCGATAAAACGTGTAGTTGCCGCGATAGGTTCTTAACCGGCCGCGTTCCAGCTCCCAGAGCTGGCCTGCCACCCGGTCGAGGAAATAACGGTCGTGAGAGACAACGACGAAAGCACGCCGCGACTTCTCCAGGTAATCTTCCAGCCAGGCGATGCCCTTGAAGTCGAGGTAGTTGGTCGGTTCGTCGAGTACCAACAGGTCGGGCTCGGCGAGTAGCGCTCGTGCCAATGCTGCCCGTGTCAGCTCTCCGCCCGAAGCAGAAGATGCCTGGAGCTTGAGAGTTTTTTCGTCCAGGCCGATACCATCCGCGACCCGCTCCAGGCGAGAGTGGTAATCGTACCCGCCCAGGGCCTCGTAGCGTTCCAGCAACTGGGCGTAACGCCGCTCCGCACCACGTCGCTCTTCCTCGGTAGCTCGCTCCACGTCCGTGGCACTACTTGCCAGGGAGTCTTCGATGTCGATTAGGCCGGAGAAGGCCAGCAAAATCTCGTCGGTGATAGTGCCGCCGGAAAGCGCGCCCGTCGTCTGGGGCACGTAGCCGATCCGAAGGCCACTGGAGCGATGCACGTTGCCGCTCGTGGCCTCCGTCTCTTCGACCAATACCCTGAGCAGCGAGGTCTTGCCGCCGCCGTTGGGGCCGACCATTCCAATTCGGGCGTGTTCAGGTACCTCCAGCGATATATCGGAGAATATCTCCAGCTCGCCGAAGGACACGGTCAGGCCCGAAGCTGTCAGCAGTGGCATAGTGGTAACGCCGTTTCAGGTAGTGGGGTGACAGTTACATTGTACCAGGGGATTTCACCGCAGAGACCGCAGAGAGAAGAACCTTAATCCGTACTCTCTGCGGTCTCTGCGCACTCTGCGGTAGACCTCTCCCTACTCCGGGATCAAACGCACCTCGTCTTTGAGTCGGGCGAAATCGAAGGATGACGATGTCCGCGCCAGGGCCGTGAGCGCGAGGCCCATGAGCACTGAGACTCCGGTGGCGACGCCGAAGCTAACCACTAGCTGGGTAGCCCAGTCGATGTCAATTCTCCATCCGATCGCGTAAGGAACTGCGGTTGTGGGGAAGAAGAGTACACCGGCCACGAGGCCAGCGACGGAACTCGCCACGGCCGCGCCTCCCGAATAACGTTTGGAATAGAGCCCCCAGAATACCGGGAACACGGCAGCGGCGCATACCAGGTCCGCGATAAAGAAAAGGTATAAGACGCTGTAGCCCTGGGATGCGATGAAGATCGCGGGCAGTATCAGCGCCACCGTTATCCCACGGGAGGACCGCAGGAGCCCCGCGGCATTGATGTTTGGCCTGAAACCCGATAGATCGGTGACCACCGCGCTGGCGATGCCGTTGAGAAGTGTGTCCAGGCTGGACATCACCAACACGAGGGCCAACAGCAGCACGACTATGAGTACCCATGTAGGAGCTATCTGCTGCACCAGCCAGAACAGGGCCACCGGCCAGTCGTCTGGGATGATACCGCGCCCGACTGCCATGATGCCTAGCATACCCATGAGGATGATCACCGGCACCACTATGGCC
>CAJWER010000067.1 GCA_913030785.1 uncultured Chloroflexota bacterium
TCTAGTTGCAGGCGCTTCTCTATCAGACACCTTCGTGGTGACCAGCGCCGACAGTAGCGACACCAGGCCTGCGAATTCGATGATCCAGCCCAATGGATGATTGAGGCTCAGCCACGCCACGCCCCAGCGCATCCAGGTATTGGCGATCAGGTCACGGCGATGTTCAAGCTGAGTGGTGACATCTTTCCAGATCGCGACGGCTGCTACCGGAGCTTCGCTCTCGCGCCCCGTCTGACTCAAAGGTAGCAGCGTCAGCAGGTAATGCCGGCCGTTGCCGCCTTCCAGCAGCGTATGATCGCCTTCCATCACTGGCAACCGCCGCTGCTGCAGCCAGCCCTTGATCTCAGGCGCGGCGCCTCCGGGTCGCAGCAAGCGATCGACGTGGTGTTGGACGTCAGAGCCTCCGCCATCCAGGAAGACGACGTCGTACGGGCCTGTGAGGCTCGCCAGCACGTCCGCTTCGTCCCCTCGTATGACCTGCACCCTGTCGCCGAGGCTACGCCTCGCAAGCTCGGCCTCGGCGGGATCTGCGTGCACAGGGTCACTCTCGATAGTGTCTACCCGGCAATCGGGTCCGTCCGCTTGTGCCATGAGGGCTGCGGAGTAACCGAGGGCGGTGCCGACCTCCAGAAACCTCGTGGCCCCGGTGACTTCAGCGACTATCCGCCAGATTGGTGCACGGTACGGCGGGCTGGGCCACGCGATACATGGCCCCTGATCCTGCCCACCGTTGTGCTCGCGTCGATGGGAGTGAGTCTGCTCGTACAGGTCGTAGTGCAGGTCCATCTCGTGGCCAAACATCTCTTCGAGCAACGGGCGGTGCCAGGCGGCGTAGACTTCTTGGTCGGAGTAGGAAGGCGACCGTGGCGTCATTACAGCTGCCTCCTCAATTAGGCGGATGGTTCAAGACCCTCACCTCGGTCCTCTCCCGTCGGACGGGAGAGGTGGCCGGTCCCCAGCCTCTAAACCTCAGTCCCTTCCTTCTGGATGAGGCCAATGCCTAGTGCACCCGGGCCGGTATATGTGCCGATGACTGGGCCGAATCTGGCCAGGAAGGGCTCGGTGCCTTCGGGGAGCAGGTCGGACAGGTCTGCGGCGATCTCCGCCGCAACATCGGGAGTGGTGCTATGCAGCACGCACAGGGCCTCTACCGGGGCAAAACTCCGCGCGGTCTCCTTGAGTTGCGCAATGCTCTTGACCAGGGTCCTGGTCTTGCCCAACTCATGAACCTGCCCGTCGCGAATGATAATCGCCGGCTTGAGCTTTAGAAGAGAGCCGACAAGCGCCTTTGCCTTGCCGATACGGCCTCCCCTCTCCAAATACTCCAGTGTGTCGAAGGAGGCGACGCACTGCGACAAGCCTATGGCGTTTCTGGCAATAGTTGCCACCTCCTCAACGGACGCGCCGCGGCCTGCTGCCTCCGCCGCCTTGATCACGATCATCCCCAGGCCCATCGAGAACTGCTCGCTATCCACCACCTCGATTGGACAGGTTGCCTTGGTCATGCCCTGGGCCTGAACCGCTGAGTTATGGGTACCGCTCTCCTTGGATGAGAGGTGTATGGACACGATACCGTCCGCATCCTCTCCAAGTCGATCATACACCTCTACGAAGTCTCCCGGCGAGGGCTGGGAGGTCGTAGGCAGCACCGTACCCGCCGTCAGCCGTTGGTAGAAGTCATCGGCCGTGATGGTGACATTGTCCTTGAAGCTCTCTGTACCGAAACTGACGTTGAGGGGGACGATGGTGACGTCAAGGGATTTTGCGTAGTCCGCCGGCAGATCCGACGTGCTGTCAGTTACGACTTTCACAACCATTGTGGCCTCCTGGGACCAAACAGGGTATGGGGAATCGGGAGCGGGATTATTCGATGGATATGATGAAGGGGTAATGAGGCTGGCCGCCCTCCACGACCTCAATTTCGACACCCTCGAAAGAGGCACCAAGTGTGGTGGCAGCAGCGGCAGCCTCGCCAGCCGTGATCTCTTCACCGTAGTAGAGGGTGACCAGGTCGCCTTCAGCGAGTCCTGCCTGGTGGAGCAGCGCTCCCAGCACATCTTCAATGTCTTCACCGGTAGAAACCAGAACTCGCTCCATGAGCCCTATCAGGCTCCCTTCCTTCACGGCAATGCCATGCAATTCGACTTCTCGGACAGCGCGCGTGACCTCCCCCGTCTTAACCGAACCCGCAGCTTCCTCCATTTCCGCGACGTTGGTCGCGGCATCGCGATCGGGGCTGAAGGACAGTAGCGCGCCGATACCCTGAGGCATGGTCTCGCTTGCGACGACCGTCACGATTTTGTCGGAGAGCTCGGCGGCCTGGCGAGCTGCGGGGATGATGTTGCGGTTGTTTGGCAGGAGTATCACCTGCTCAGAGGGCGCCCGACCCACGGCTTCAAGCAGGTCTTTGACGCTCGGATTCATCGTGTCGCCGCCTTGCAGAACCTCACTCACGCCGAGACTGTTGACAACCGCCTCAAATCCCTTGCCTCGGACCACTGTGACGACGGCGGACTCCAGGGGTTGCGCGACCGGGTCCTGCCTGTGCGCCGCCGAGAATTCGACGTGCTGGCTATCCATGTTTTCAACCTTGACCTGGCTCACAATACCTATTGCCACCGCGGCACTTAGGACTGGGCCCGGGTCAGCAACATGGACATGTACTCTCACTGTCGATTCCGTCCCGACGACCACCGCCGAGACGCCTAGCGCCGACACTGTCTCGCGAATAGATGCGGGATCCAGCTCGTCGCCTTGTACAAGGAGCTGGGTGCAATAGCCGTACTGCTCTTCATCGGTCGCAGCCAAGAATTCGTGGGAGACTGACCCAGCGTAATCATCGATGCCCACCGGTGAAGGCAGATCCATCTCCTCGTCGATGGGCGAGCTGCAATCGACGTAGCGGCGCGCACCCTCTAGGATCACAGACAGACCCTGCCCGCCCGCGTCAACGACCCCGGCCTGCATGAGGACCGGCAACATCGTCGGGGTAAGCGCAACCGCCTCCCTGGCGCCACTGCAAATCGCGTCCAGCATTTCGTTCAGCTGCACCGCCGAGGAGTCCATCGCATCTGCGGCTTCGGCAACGCTGGTCATGACGGTCAGTATCGTGCCCTCGACGGGGTTGCCGATGGCGGTATATGCGAGCTTTCTACCCTCTCCCAGAGACTGGGCCAGCTCAGTACAGCCGAAATCCGCTGTGCCCTCGAGGCCTATCGCAAGGCCTCTGAAGAACTGAGACAGTATGACGCCGCTGTTGCCCTTCGCCTCCATGAGCGCGACGTCCGCCATCTTTCGCGAAACAGCGGCAGAGGACGCACCCTGCAAGGGCCGTGACTCCTCCACCACACTACGGAGGGTGAGGTACATGTTGGTCCCGGTATCACCGTCGGGCACGGGAAAGACGTTGAGCGCGTTGATCTTGTCAACATTGCGTTCAAGCAGGTGGAGCGCGGACAAGAACATGCCCAGCAGGCCATCTCCGTCGAGGCGGCTCCTAGGTGCTGTGGGGGTCGGGTTGGTGGTATTCACCGTTGCCGTATAGGGGCTAGTATGATAACTTGTTAACTAATTCACATACATTACAAGCCACTCCTCGCGGGTATTCGCGAGGTCGGCAGTGGCTACTGGGCCAGATTCTACTGAAAAGTACTGCGCACAGTCAAAAAGGTAACAGATGGCTAGATGTGAGATATGCCTGAAGTCCGGTCAAGCTGGCAACAAGGTAAGTCACTCAAAGCGGCATACAAAGACGCGCTGGCACGCAAACGTGCAGCGGGCGACCATCGACGTAGACGGGACGCGCACCCGGATCAAGATCTGCACGCGATGTCTGAGGTCCCGCTACAAGTCCCCCGCTAAGGTCTAGAGGCTCGACGGGCCTCCCGACCGCTGCAGCCCCCATTAGTCTTCAACTTAGGAGCACAGGCTCTCGGTTCATGATGCAAATTTTTGTAACAGGCCTGAACCATAACACCGCTCCCATTGCGGTTCGAGAGCGTGCCTCGTTTACCCGAGAGCAGCTCCCTGAGGCGCTGTCGCGCCTCAGGGAGAAGTTCGACGAAGGCGTGATCCTCTCCACCTGCAATCGCACCGAAATCTACACCCTCACCGATTCTCCAGGCCAAGCCTCTAGCCACATTCTGAGCCTCATCTCAGATTTCCACGGGTTGGACACGAACATTCTTGAAGGCCATTCGTACAGCCTCGAGGGAGCGGACGCAGCCCGGAACCTTTTCAGGGTTTCGTCTGGGCTCGATTCGATGATTCTGGGCGAATCCCAGATCCTGGGACAGGTAAGAACAGCCCTTTCAGCAGCGGCGTACGCCCGCACGGTCCACTCTGTAATGCTCCAGCTCTTTCACACAGCCATCGGCACTGGCCGGAGGGTTCGCGAGGAGACCGACGTCTCCCGCTCCTCACTGTCGGTCAGCTACGCCGCGGTCAAGCTTGCCGAGAGTTTCCTTGGCAGCGTGTCTAGACTCAAAGTACTTCTCGTGGGCGCCGGCGAGTCAGGCACCCTCGTCGCCCAGGCGCTCCGTTCCTCTGGTGTCAGAGACATCACAATCGCGAACAGGACCCCCGAGCGCAGCGCGGAGATGGCGGAGGAACTCGGAGGGAAGACCGTACCGTTCTCCGAACTTGAGCACGCTGTATCACAAGCGGACATCTGCATCGCTGCCACCGACGCTTCGGAGCCCTTACTCTCCAGGGCCACGGTCGCATCGGCTGTGGATTCCCGGCCTGAAGGCTCCCTTTTCCTCTTCGACCTGTCGGTCCCCAGGAACATCGCCCCTGAGGCCGGGAACGTCAAGGGCGTCAACCTGTTTAACATCGACGACCTTTCCGCCATCGCCGCCCAGAACCTGCGAGGCAGGCAAGCCGCCGCGGGGGATGCAGAGGTCATTGTCGAGGCGGAAGTTGCGCAGTTCATGTCATGGCTCGATACGCTCGAGGCGACCCCTGTCATCAAGGCAATGCGCCTTCAGGCTGACGAGATCCGAAGGAGAGAGCTTGATCGTGCGCTGCGAGATATCAAGGGCCTCAGCGAAGCGGATATCACCAAATTGGAGGCAATGACCCGCTCGATCGTGAACCGCATGCTGCACGGCCCCACGACCACACTGAAAGATCGCATTGGCGAGGATTTCTTGGAGGCCGCCCGAGAGATGTTCCTTCGCCCCGGAGACGTGGCCTAGTCCTCCGCAACAGACATCGGCCCGTCGAGCATCCCAGATATCCCCCGAAGACCCCCTGGTTCACCCAGTTGACAATCCCCTAGATGTCGAACGTGTTCAGATTGGCGAAACACGTCAATCCAAGCGCCACGATGCCGACTCCGATCCCCGCCCATATACCTGACGTCACTGGACCTCGGCGTCCGATGGCAAATCCGATGGCGACGAGAACGGCGAGCAACCACGTCTCGGCGGCGAACGGTTCCGACAGTACAACGCCCTGACTTAGCACCATCAGTGGATCTCGCGTTGTGCGGTCCTGAGCGAGGGTTGGGTCTGCTGGCGAGGAGGGCACGTGGCTAACAACACCAACAGAGGCCACATGGGTGATCGCCTGCAAAAACGGGTTCGCCCTGAGCAACACTCCAGCTGCCGCCTTGAACGACGATTCATTGTCTGCGGTGCCGTTGCCAGATATCGCTTCTGAGATGTCGGAAAGCCGTCACTGGAGCGATTGAAGCACGTGTGCAGCCTCAGCAGTGGTAGCTGTCTCTACGATGGCGTGAGCGCTCTGGTGTTGTTTGGAAGAAGTGTACTGATAGAGCGATCCGAGGGCCAACAGGGTCAACACCATCAACCACGTCCAGAGGTTGAGCAGGATGTCACGGGGGACCTGCATAGTACGGTTTTCCGTCTGGCCAGCCGTGCCGCGGGGTGGGGTGGCTGGGGCTGGACTCAGGTCAAAACTCTCCAGTGGATCGAAAGCGAGCTAGTTCCATTGTTAACAAACAACCGCCTATCAGTCATGGGTGCCCGCACGGATGACCCCGAACCGCTGAGTAGTGGAACTGCTGAGGGTTGCCGAGAAAAGATTCCTCCAGATACATGTGTAGTGGAGATGAGTCGGAGAATCACCGACTCGACCAAGGCCAATAGCGATGGCTCCGGTGGAGGCCTGCACCTAGAGCATGCCCTGCTCCTGGAGCCACGGCACGACGCCGTCTAGGGCAGAGTCAGGGATACGCATACCGTCGTGGCCAGGGATGTCCATAAGATCGTGAAAGAAACGGTGGCCGACACCGCGCCCTGCGTAGGCGCGTGCTATAGGGTTGATAAGCGCCTCGAGCTGGTCCTGACCGACCCTCTCGTCGGCATAGCCGGTTTGAATCATCACCGGCCGAGGGGCAAAATCGGCGATACAGTTGTAGAGTGAGTGGCGCTCAACAATCGGATCATCGTCCATTCCCGCAAATTCGACCATTCGAGGCCACGACACGATGGCTGGTGCGCGACAGCGGCGGAAACGTCCGGGTTCTTGGCGGCGGCGTGCAAGATTGCAAAGCCATGACGCGAGCTGCCCATCACAACGATCTTGCCCGGCTTCACGGAGCCCCGGCGAAGGCTCTCCGAGATGGCGCCCGCGATGCGACGCTCCATGCCCTCGAACCAGTCCAATCCGGAACCCACCCGTTCGGCTAGTTCCGATAGGTCGTTGAACCATCTACCGTGGACCAGCAGTATGCTCGCACTGGCTGCCGCCAGACGATCAAGCCATTCCGACATGACGTTGGGCTTGACCTTCATCCGCGCCGGGTCTTCGACAACCTTGAGGGCCTGGGTAGGGATGACGCAAAGGGTAGCGTCGGTGCCGCGCTCTGGGTCAGGATTGAAGTTGCATTCCACCGGGTGACCGTCGACCTCGACGGTAAATGGCATCCAGGATCCGCTGTCATACTGTCTGGACGAGAGGGGCCTTTCGCTCATCTGTACCTCTTAATTGGGCAACGATCGTAATATTTCGCTCAGGAAGAGCCTTTCGAACCACCGGGTATTTCGTAGTGCCGCAGAGTTGCTTCTACGCTCTGACGAGTCTCAACGCCCCTACTGGTCTCCCATTCGGCTGCAACTTGAGCCACACGCCATCCAGGAAAAAGTCGTCGGCGGGACCTGCCTCTTGGAACCCCTGGGCCGCAAACAGATCTCTCTTTTCATAGTCCTCGACCGACACGGTCGCCCTGAACGAAGCTGCTCCTCGACTTCGGCCCCACTCTATCGCGGCCTCGATCAGAGGAACCCACCGATCGCCGTAATTGTTGTGTGTAAACCCGTCCACTGAACAAACGCCATCATCCCCCAGCTTCGCGCTGGACAGGCCGACCACTTTCTGGCGATCACCAGCCCTCGCCGCGAAGAAGGTGGCATTCTCATCGTCGAGCAGGCCGATATACCGTCCCACCTGTCCGGCGAAACCGCGGTGAACGAAGTATCGGCGCGACAATGTGGACATGTTCGCATCCATCACCTGCCAGTCGTGAGCGGAATGGACCAACGGCACCGCGGATGTGCGGTCCGTAGTTTCCCCAGGAAATACGCTCGCGGGACCGAGCCCTCTAAAGAACTCCACGAAATACTCCTCGGGGGACACACCGGAGAGTACGCGGACATGGGTAATCGACGCAACTAGCTTCCGATAGCCAGCACGGAAGTATGTTCTCCCTGCGTTCACATGGTTGGTTCCCAGAAATATCGCCTCGCCGCCCATCTCCTTGAAGTCGGAAACAGGCGCATCGAACAAGGCCTGGCCGATGCCCTTGCGGCGAAACTCGGCTGCCGTGGCGGGGAGTCCGAACTCACAGAGCACTGGGTCGCGACCCGAGATCCAAATCATTGAGGTACCCGCCACCACGCCGTCCACCCTGGCGACGTAGAGGAGCTTGCGATCTTCAGATCGTGTTCGGTTGGTGAGATGACCACTGAGCATGGAGATGTCCGATCCTATGCCCACATCCTCGGGCACTTTTTGCCACATCTCCCATATCTCTTGAATAAGCTCGTCGGAAACCGGTGTTTCGTATCGGGTCAGTCTTGGGTCCATGATCACCCCGTGTGGCTGGTTGCCTGTTCCGACAGAGGTCAATATATAATTGGCGCCGCTCCAACATGTCAACAAACTAGCGAGAGCACACATGGTAAGGCTTGGAGAGGGACAGTTCACATACGATCTAACGGGGGACCAGTGGGGCAACCTGCCCGATGGATGGCTCTACGAGGAAGTTGCATGCGTCGCCGTCGACTCCAACGACAACCTCTTCGCGTTTAATCGCGGCAAGCACCCGATGATTGTCCTGGATAAGGACGGCAATTTCCTGAGGTCCTGGGGCGAGGATGTGTTCTTCGCGGCCCATGGTATCTCGATCACACCAGATGGCATGCTCTTTTGCGTCGATGCGCGAGACCACACAGTGCGAAAGTTCACCCGGGAGGGCAAGCTCTTGATGACCTTTGGGGAGAAGGGCACGCACAAGCCGCAGATGAGCGGCGAACCCTTCGCGGCTGGACCTACCCACGCCGTCGTGGACCCGCGAGACGGCAGCATCTACATCTCCGACGGGTACAGCAACGCCCGGGTCCACAAGTACACCCCGGACGGCAAACCGCTCTTCTCTTGGGGTGAGCCCGGTACGAGGCCCGGCCAGTTCTGCACAGTGCACAAGCTCGCGGTGGACCGTGACGGAAATGTCTATGTCGCTGACCGCGAGAACCAGAGGGTCCAGATATTCGACTCGAAAGGCAAGTATCAGGACCAGTGGGTCAACCTCGCTCCACCCACCCATGTCCACATAGACGACCGAGGCGAGTCCCCGGTGGTCTATGTGCTGGAGACCTTCGGAGGTCTCCGGTCAAACTACATGGATCTGGGCAACTGGACCGGCAAGAACCTGGGTCCACGGATAAGCATCTTCGACACCAGTGGGAATCTGCTGGCTTCGGTGGGTGATCGGCCGGAAGGGCTCGGCGTAGGCCAATTCTCAATGCCCCACGGCATGTGCGTCGATTCCCGCGGCGACATCTACTTCGCCGAGGTGCCCTGGGGCCAGTTCGGCAGCAAGATGGACCCGCAGCGGCGCGACCTCCGTGCGCTCCAGAAGCTGGTCAGGGTGGACGCAGCCACAGACTGACTAACGACAATGGGGAGTGCAGAGGGACTGTGCCCCTTTGCATCTTAATCTTTTCTAGGAGCCCTAATGGCAAAAGGAATCGAGCTAAAGACCGAGCGTCTAAACCTACGTCCGATGAGGTTGGCCGACGCAGACGCCATATTGGCCTACTCCTCGGACGAGGTGTGGGCACAGTACCACGACAAGCTCCCTGACATGGACTTCATCGAGGAGTTCGTGGCACAGAACGTCCTGGCCCCCTGGGCAGACGACCCGCGCTTCTCTATCGTCCTCGATTCCGAGGTGGTCGGCGGCATCGGGCTCACGATCGATCGCAAGTACGCTCACGGCGAACTAGCATACTCGCTGGCCCGGGAACACTGGGGCAAGGGGCTTGTAATGGAGGCGGCGCAGGAGGTTGTTCGCTGGGGGTTCGAAGAGCTGGAACTGGCGAAGATATGGACCCGGGCCGATGCCCTCAACACCCAATCGACGCGAGTGATGGAGAAGCTCGGCATGACCCTCGAAGGAGTGCTGCGAGCCCACACCGTCGTGCGCGGCGAAATGCGGGACGAAGTGCGATACGGCCTGTTGCAGGTCGAGTGGATCGAGCAGGCCTCGTAGGGCGGCTAGACCTTCCGACCACCCGTGTCCGCTGACTTATGATACCGTTCCTCCACCTTCGGACCGGCGCAAACCTGGTAGAGGTCCAAATTATGAGCGAAAAACCAGTTCAGGTCGGATCTGACAGGCAGCTATTTCTTGACGAACTCTGGTTCGATAGCCAGGAGAACATCCGACTCAGGATGCACAACCCAGTGGCCCGCGAGGTCGCGCTGTCCGCAGATGAACCCTGGGAGTCTGGTGGAGTCCACTACTCCACGGTCATTGAGGACGATGGGCGCTATCGCATGTGGTATCGCTGCGATATTGGCGCAGGGCCTGAGAACCGCGACGGCGAATCGATGACGTGCTACACCGAAAGTACCGACGGCATCACCTGGGACAAGCCCAACCTCGGTCTCATTGAATGGGCCGGGTCACGCGCCAACAACATTATTTTCCCCACCGATGATCTTCGCGGTATCAACGCCTCTGTGATAAGGGACCCGAACGGAGCGCCCGGCGGGCGATACAAGATGATCACCAGGGAAAGGACGAAGCCGGTCGATGCCATCCTGGGATCCGTCTCGGACGATGGAATACACTGGACCCGAACCGGACCGCACCCGATTTTGACAGGTCGGCCCTTCGACAGCCACAACATCCTGCTATGGGACGAGGCGAGCGAGCGATACGTCATTTACATGCGCGGCCATTCGACGTCGGTGGCGGGCACATTCGGCCCTACCAAAAATGGCCATCGCTCCGTCCGCCGCAGCGAGTCCGCCGATTTTCTCAACTGGTCAGAACCCGAAATTGTGATCGAGTCCGACGACGGCGACCCGCCGGGTCTGCACTTCTACACGAACTCCGGCCTCAAGTACGGTCGGGCAGCAAACGCGTTCCTGATGTTCCCAATGATCCTGTACCCGGAGCGCGTCCATCCGTCGGCCCCGATTCCTGGGTTGTCGGATATTCAGATGGCGACCAGCCGCGATGGGGTAACCTGGAAGCGCCGTTTCCGCGAGCCTTACATCCGACCGGGACTGGACCTGCGCAATTGGGTGGACCGCAACCCGATAATGGGACGCGGCAACGGCTTCGCGGCCATGGGCTCACCGGGTCGCTGACATACATGCCGGAGGACCACCCTGATCGTACTAGGGTCCTGACGAAGTTCGTCGCCCTCATGGAGGCTATGCGCAAGCATCAGGAGCCGTCTGGCATGTGGCGTCAGGTCGTCAACTTTCCGGGTACATACCAAAAGTTCACCGCCACCAGCATGACCGGCTATGCGATGGCCAGAGGGGTCCGGATGGGTTGGCTGGACGAGGGTTTCAGAGACACGGTCGTTCTGGCCTGGCAAGGAATTTCGGAGCGCATCGAGGACTCGGGCAAGGTCGTTGACGCATGTTTTGGATCGGGCACCAACGCCGATGTGCAGTACTATCTGGACCGGCCCGCCGTGAGCGGCTTCGATGACCGTGGCGGCAGCATGGCACTATGGTTCACCGCCGAGGTGCTGATGCTGCGCACGCTAAGTTGGCCGGGGCTGGATGCTGCCTGACAGCTGCTGACGCTCCAGCGGGGTGTGCTGAGAGCAAGCACCTCGATTTTCTGGCAAAGCAAAACCCAAGACATAATCTAACTATACTAGGAGTCCACATGGTCGCAAAAGTCCGAATCGGCTTCATAGGCGCGGGCGGAGTCGCCCAGAGCAGACACCTGCCGGCCCTCGCAAAGATACCCGAGGCGGAACTGGGACCAGTTTGGACCCGCACCCCCGCCAAGGCACAGTACGCGGTAGAGCAGTACGGCTTCTCCTCGGCCTCTGCAACCTGGCAAGAGGTTGCAGAGTCACCCGACGTGGACGCGGTGATCGTCGCCACGCCACCCGTGCTCCATCGCGATGCAACGGTTGCGGCTCTTACCGCCGGTAAACACGTACTTTGCCAGGCACGAATGGGCCTGAACCTGAGCCATGCGCAGGACATGCTCGCAGCTTCACGAAAGCACAACCTGGTGACAGCCCTCTACCCACCCCTCCCCGGCCTGAAGGGTGACCGAACGATGTTGCGGCTGCTCCACGAGGAGGGATTCGTGGGCGATATCCGGGAGGTCCACGTTACCGGTATGATGTCGACCCCAGAGAGCGACGCGTATGCGTGGCAGACTGACCCCGCTGTGACAGGTGTCAACGCGATGACCCTCGGCATGTGGGTCGAAATCCTGAACAGATGGGTAGGCCCGGCCACGAGACTTGCAGCCATAGGGCGGACCCACCGCACCAAGCGCACCGATGTCGCAGGGGATCGCGTAGACGCCGAAGTGCCGGACTCCATAGCCATAGTGGCGGACCTGGAGTGCAGGGCCACGGCCAGCTACCACTTCTCGTCTGTCGCCAGTTCCGTACCTGCCCAGACTATTTCGATCTACGGTTCCAAAGGTGCTCTGGTATACAACCTGTTCGGCGGGGAGATCGTGGGAGCCACAGACGGCGCGGCCAACCTGGGGCCCATCTTCATCCCCGAGGCGGAGATCCGCACCCAGGACACCGACTCCCAGTGGATTCGCGCCATCCTCGAGGGCACGCCAGTGTCCCCCGACTTCGAGGAGGGCATGCGGTACATGGAGTTTTCCGAAGCGGTTGCCCTTTCCCTGAAGTCCGGCGACATGGTCTCCCTCCCACCTCCATCACGGATGGAAGCCTGGGGTAACTACCTGTCCTAATGGCGCTCACAGAGGGAATCCAATAGGACGTCGCCTCCGCCCAACTAAGCGCGCGCAGCGCCCCAATTACGCGCCGCACCGCGCCTTGACACCAAATGGCGACGAAATTTAGACTCTGGAATGCATGACTCCGTCATCCAGGGGGGAGCCACGATTTCCATGCGTCTCAGACCACCCAGACTCGGCCTTCTCCTACTAGCGCTCGTGTTGCTGCTAGCCTTAGCCTGCACGATGGAAAAAGAGCCGCCCCCTCCCCCTGCAACCGCCGTACCAGCGGTCCCAGCACCCACGGCTAAAGCTGCGCCTACGTCCGAGCCGGAACCGCTGCCGACCCCCAGGCCCGCAGCGGACCCCGCACCTGCGGCCCACGCAGTACCGGCCACCTCTGCCGCCACAATTGCATCGGGATGCTCCGTGCCCGTGAGCCAGGCCACGGGATCCGACACGCTGTACTGCACCGCCAGTGCCAATTCCACGAGGTTCGTGTCTCCAGTGAGCAGCCGCCGCTGCCCGGGCTCCACGCGCCGGATCTCCTCCA
>CAJWER010000068.1 GCA_913030785.1 uncultured Chloroflexota bacterium
TCGTCGGTGGGTTCTAGAAGCATGATCGAGACCATGCCCGCGATGCTCGCTACTATGGAAATCACGAGGGCCCAGCCGTAGCCGTTAGTGATGTCGAATATCACGCCGCCGATCCACCCACCAAACGCCATACCCAAGCCGGCGCCTAGCATCTGGAAGCCGTACGGTGAGCCCTGCGGGGCATGGCCGTAGTACTTGCGATTCAGGATCGGAAAGCCGCCGCTTTCTCCTCCATACCCGATGCCAAATACGACGGCAAACAGGTAGAACATCCAATGTTCGTGGGTCCAAAAGAGCAAGATCACGGTTATGCCCTGTAAAAAATAGAAGATCGCCATTATGGCGCGCACACCAATCTTTTCGGCTAGTACCGGCACGGCAAATCGAGATGGCACACTGATCGCGGCCATGACAGCGAGTATCGTGGCGGCCGCGACTAGGTCGATACCCTCCTGGACGGCTATCGGAATCAGGTAGACCAGGATTACCGCGTGGCCGACGCATCCGAGGAAGTGGATCGAGCTCATGTTGTAGTAGGCCGAAGTCTTTTTCATATGGGACGCGAAGGTCCTGGCCTTGACCTTGTCGATAATAATCTCTACTTTGAACGATTCGCCAGGGAGTGCGCCGTATGGCTCAGCGCCAATATCTGCCGGGCTATCTTTGTAGAGGTAGATCAGGATCGCCATGATGACAGCCGATCCACCGGCGGTGACCCAAAACGTGCCCTGCCATTGGAGGTGAACGATCATGAGTCCCATGATTGGGGCCGCGATGGCGGGTCCAATCCCCCACGAAGCCATCAATATGCCCATCCCCCAACCTAGTTGGCGCCGGTACCATCGCATGACACCCGGCAGAAGGGGAACCAGGAAAATCGCCTGTGCTGTGCCAAGGATAACCCCAAATGCGATATAGAACTGCCAAAGTTGTTGAATGACACCAGTGATCGCCATCCCGGCGATAAACATTACGGCCCCAAAAGTTATCGCCTTGCGAACTCCAAAGCGGTCCCCTATCCATCCGGCTACAGGCGAGGCGATGGCCGATACTACACTGTTGATTCCGTAGGCCAGCGTGATGTCGCCCTGATCCCACTGGAACGTCTGGCTGAGAGGTTCTATGAAGACGCCGAACGCCATCCGGATGGAAGCGCCGACCATTTGCATGATCGCGGCGATGGTGACGATGACCCAGGCATAGTGCCAGTAGAAGGTCGACCCGCCTTTCGACGGGGCGTCTGACGGTGGAGTGAGGTCTGAGTCTGTCAGTGGAGAGTCGCTCATTAGTGAAGAGGGCAAACGAACAGCGCCACTCGTTCCCAGGGCTGCTCTTCGGCATCAATTCCGGAGACGACACTATCGCCGCCTGGCCTACTACTCAATGCTGGTTCGCCAAATGCTGCAGCGTGGTACGAGTCAGAACGGGCCTCGACCCGGGCAAGCGCTGCCCAACCGCTCAAATAGACGAACAGTGCTGCGCTGACGACCGCAACAGCTAGAAACTGAATCGGAAAGCCCAGCACTGTCATCCGTCTCAATTGAACAGCCATCAGCGGCAGCCCTCGATCAAGAATTTTGTCTCAGGCTGCCGTCTTGATGGCGTATTTTTATTCTTAGAGGCTGGCGAGTTGCTCTCTCTGCGATGCGATTCGAGCGTCGTGGTCCAATGCGAACCGCTTGACGCCTTCGAGGATCGATGCGGGGTCCAGGTGGGCCTCGGCGATGACGTCCTCCTCGTTTCCACCGGTCAGCCACTCGTCATTCCAGTCCGACACCAGGGAGTAGTCGTCGGTCAGCGGTCCCACGTTCTGGACAGGCCAGACGCGCTTGGTCCCGGTGCTGACGACCATGAGGTCGTACTTGGATCCTGTCGGAAAAACGGAGTCCTGGTACTCCTGCGACTGCCGTCGGAAGAGGTCCTCGCTGATCGCCGAAATCACCTTGATGTTTATGCCCTGGGCCTCCAGCTGGGGCAGTACTGAGACGAGGTTAAAGGTGGAGGACGATCCCTGGGCCACCACGTAGCCGTGTTTTGGCTTGTCGGGGTCGAAGTCCTTGATAACGTACAGTCCCTTGGCGGCCGCCTTGAGGTCTGTATCTCCGAAGGTGGACCTGTCGGCGACAGGGAAGTCCGGCCGGGCTACCTCCAGGACGATCACCCCGACCTTCTTGTCGGTGGCGGCGATCTCCGCTGCGGCGAAGTAGGCGGGGGCGACGTCGTTGTAGTCCCAGGCGTTCACGACGATCACCTGGTCCCTGGGGAAGAGCTTCCAAACCTGTGGGGAAAAGATCCCGAAGTGAGTGCGGGCGTCGGCCGCCGTCTCCGGACCGGAGTGGCCGGCGAGGATGGTCAGGACGCCGGTGCGGAAGGGGCTGTCCTGGTTCTGCTGGCTCCATACACGGGCGGGCAGGTACATCAGCGGCGTGAACGCGCCGTACGTTCCGCTGAGCGCCCAAACGCCGACGTGCCGGTCGGGGTCCAGGGACGCGGACTGGCCGATCAGTCCTATCGCCGTCGACGCGTTCCCGGCCTCCTGAATCGCCGCCTTGAGCCGTGTCCCGGTCGGGTTGCTTTCAGGCCCGTAATGACCCCACAGTGATCCGTGCTCTACGTTGATTGATTCGGCCAGGTCGGCCGCAATAGTCAAGTACCTGTTGCCGGTGACATAGTTCATCCACTTGACCACTTCCGACACCGTGCGACGGGGGCCGCCCTTCTTTCCGGGCTCCTCAAACAGCTTGATCGAAACCTCTTTCTCGTCACCAGTAGAGGGGTTGCGGACGCTAACGTTCTGTACTGTGGTGGGCAGGTTTGCGACCTTGAGCCGGTCATCCTGGAACGGATCGGTTGCCCTGTCGATCCGCAGAGGCATGTCGTCGTCCACCGAGTCGCCGATCTCCACGAGCCTGTCGGCGAGCCAGTCGCCCAGACCCTCTTGCTCGAGGACAGACATCACCACGTCGATATTGTGTTTAAACTGGAGCAGCCGCTCGCGCTCGTCGGACACGGCGCCCTCTCGGATGCCCATGAACTCGACCCCATAACGCGCCTCGAAGGTCGCCGCCAGTGCCTGGAAGTAGTCGCCGTTCATCGGGAACGCATATGGGTGGCTCGCGTAGCTGACGATCTGGTCGCCGTACCCCGGCATGTCCCCATTCACCGCCCCAGGCCACCAGCCCTTGATGGTGCGGCCGATCATGATCATGGGCCTGCGATCGGAGGGATCCCAGTCCTCCATGGTCTTCAGCGCGCCCACTACCTGGTCGAAGTCGTTGCCATCTACGATGGTCAAGACGTTCCAACCGTAGGCGGCCCACTGGTCTTCCAATCTGTACGCTTCGTACTGCGAGCCGATTACTCCCCCAACAAGGCTGTCGTCGATCCCGGCGTTATTGTAGGAGAGCAGTATCCGTAGACGCTTTCCAACCTGCTGCGCCACGGCCTGCGTCTTCATCTCCTGGGAGTGGCCGGACGTAAGGGCGAATTCGCCTTCGATGGCCAGGATTTTGAGGCTATCGGGCGCCCCGACTATGTCCCAGAACGCGGCCTTGCCGGCGGCAGTCGCGATGCCGACGCCTGATGGTCCTCCGTTGACGTCGTTGGTGAGGTCCGTAGACTCGGCATGCCCCGCCAGGGCTCTGATTCCCCTGATCTTGGCCTGCGCCATAAGCGGGTGGTCTGAAAGTGAGTTTTCCTGGAGCAGGGTGTCCAGCGCGCCCCTTCCTCTGCGAAAGCCGAGCGCGTCGATCGACAGCATGGACGTGTTGGGGTCGGCACTGTACGCGTCATCGCCGGTCCTGGCGTGTTTTCTCGCCAGCGCCTCTCCCATGATCATCCAGAGCGCGTACGTCACCGGCGCGTTGTGACCGCCGGCGAGCATGAACCTGTCGGCGTACGGGTGTTTGGGTCGGCGGTAGTCGAACCGCATGCCCCCGAGCTCGGGGCCGGCTAGGTGTGTGGCAACGGTGTACGGGGTATATGCGAGCGGCCCGCCGAAATGACCGGTCTGGGCGTAGTTACCCATCACCGTTAGGCACATCGCCGTCATGAACCCGACATCTTCGAGCCGGGACTTGCTGTATTCGGGTATCTCAACGTCGTTGAATGTCGAGTGGCTCGACAGTGCCACGCTTCCGACATTAGCTCCGGGACGTCCATTCGTTGGCGGCATTCTACTGTGGCTCCTTTAGTTTCTTCGTGGCAACGATTTTACGGCCTTGGTGGCTAGGCGTGCAACTAGGAGGATCGGGCCAACCCGCTCCGGACCTCTCTGTACCGGACTCTAGAGAAGGTCGATTTTGGACATCCGATGTCTACTGTGCAGGCTAACTTTGTCGTTCGGGGTTCATAAGCTAATTAGGTACCCATTTTGGAAATCCCCAACGTGGCTTCTGAGGTGATGGCAGGCCGCATGGTGTCTGCCGGCCTCATATGGGTCACCACTTCCCGTCAAATTCTCACACACCGGCCATCCACTCGGACGGTCGGTGGCGGAATCAAGGGGATAATCGACCTCGACCGGAGATTCGAGAGCAAGGTGCTCGCTCCACAGTGTTACTCTAAGAGTCCTCGAAAATTGACGGACCTCTGTAGGAACGCCGCCGATCGAGCCGGTCACCGTCTGCCGGTCCACAACGGCGTTCTTGCTTGCACTATTCTCGTCGATTGGACATCCCACCGCCCCAAGATATTGGACCCGCCATCCGGCCTGCCACGACCCATGGTACTTGACCGCCCGTAGCTGCCCCTCTATACTACTGCTACTTAAAATGGGGGTGTTTGGAATGCGGCTGTCTTGCCTGCAAGAGAACCTGAGTCGCGGCCTCGCCGTCGTTGGCAGAGCCGTCGCAACCCGGACGACCCTTCCCATAACGCAGAATGTCCTCGTCTCCACAGACCAATCGCGGCTAAAACTGGTCGCGACGAATACCGAAATCTCGATTACCACTTGGATTGGCGCCCAGATTGAAGATGAGGGCTCCATTACGCTGCCCGCCCGCCTCCTGACAGAGCTCGTCAACTCGCTGCCGCCCGAGCGGATTGACATCGCTGAGACCCCGCAAGAAACCGGCATAACAATAAACTGTGCCAGGTTCAATGCAAGCATGAACGGCATCGACGCTAACGAGTTCCCCCCCATACCGACAGTAGAGTCGGGAATGGGCGTCAAGATCGACCCCAAGGTTCTGAGCGACGCTATCAACCATGTCGCCTTCGCGGCCGCCACCGAGGACTCTAGGCCTGTACTCACTGGCATCAAGGTCGAAATTTCGGGAGACGGATTTACCTTCGCAGCAGCCGATGGTTTTCGGCTCGCCGTCTACGAAGGGAAACTTGTCGAGGCCCTTTCTGAGGATGCCAGCTTCATCGTGCCAGCCAGGGCCCTCCAGGAAGTCAACCGGCTGATCGCTGGGCAGCAGGAACCGGTTGAGGTCACAGTAACACCCACCCAGAGTGCGGCCCTCTTCAAGCTCGACAACATCGAGGTCGTGACTCAGCTCCTGCAGGGCGCCTTCCCCAATTATTCGCAGCTAATCCCGGGATCCTACGACACCCGGGCGTTGGTCGACCTCGAAGAGTTCGCCCGGGCCACCAAATCCGCATCCATCTTCGCTCGCGACGGCAGCGGGATCATCAGGATAATCGTCTCAGGAGGCGGCGAGGGCGACCCCGGCAGCATATCGGTGGCGTCCAAGGCCGAAGAGCTTGGTGAAAACGAGGGCAAAATCGACGCAAAGGTAGACGGTGAGGAAGCGAAAATTGCCTTCAACAGCAAGTACCTGTCGGACGTGCTAGAGATTCTCGAAGAGACCGAAGTCGCCCTCGAGACCACCACCCCTTCGAGCCCAGGCGTTATACGCCCAATCGGCAACGACAGCTACGTACACGTAGTCATGCCGATGTTCGTTCAATGGTGATAAATTCCAGGATGTAAGTGGTGTTCCGTTTAGGGTCCGATTAACGCTTTGAGCCCTTCAGCCAGCCGCTCGATCGAGATTACAACCAGACAGAACCAACGGCGGGGATTCCCCCGCCGTTTTTCGTTTTGTGCACCTATCAAACTTTCAATAATGTCCGATGGGGCTTAAATAGGCCAAGGTCGCTGACGATGTTCGAGGCAATGGACCGCGTGTTTGGGCTGGAGATCCAGAAGTTGGCGAAACTCCTTTATAGAAGATTCGACGTTCATGGCGTGTTTCCTGGCCATTTCCGCAATCGCATCGGTCGATTCGTGTAGGATGTGACGCCGAAACAACCAGTCCACATGGTCAATAGCCGTTAGCGAGGTCTCTCTGCGGCGCTTGTACCCAAGAACCTCGCCAAGGCATCCTTTCAATGCTTCCCAATGCTCACGTACATAGGCTTGAACGACTGGGCTCCTCTTAAGACGTCTCAGTGTCTCCCTCTTTCCGAGCCCCGGTGTGATTACCGGTACCAATCCATCCGGCGTCTCGTACATCACACTCCACAACGGGTGGTATCCGTCGACGGCTCCTTCTTCGATTCCGAACATCCGGGGCAGGATGATCGGTTCAAATATAGGACCATCTGGGCCGTATTCCGTGAGCAAATAGGTGATCGACAGCCCGTGGATCAGCCGAGGCCATGACGGACCAAGACGTTCTCGGGCGCACAGATGAAGTACAGCTTCAACGTAGAGTGGACTGAGTCGGTAAATCCTAGAGCCCTCTAACTCGACTACCACATCAGAGGCATTGTCCTCGGGGGAGTCAGATAAGTAACCCGGGTTGCATTCCCAATAATCCCACGACGCAAGGTGGCCAGCGAAATTTTCGCCGTCGATCGAACCCGGATAAGTATCGGCGACTCTCACCAATTCTCTTCGAACCAGACCGTCGTTTGCGAACAAACTGAGGAATACCAAGCGTAGCTGATTTGCTACCGAACCAACGTGTAGAACAGGGACGTCGAGGCCAGGTTCACTGATGAACGTCGATTGTCCAGTGTTTATCAGTTCTCCTCTGCGCAATGCTTCACTGTCCCAATAGGAGACCGAATGATGGACAGGCAGAGTACTTGGATCAAACTCGCTTTGAGATAGGTTCATCTTGCACCTTAAAGTACCCAGATTGTTATGGCGGAAGCTTTTTAGGTGTGGAAAATGGACTACGAATACGTAGGCGTTCCTACTCAATTATACCGGGGGCACGGTGTTGAAAGGTTATCTATATACCCTCAAAGAGGTCGAACATTTGACGAGATTAAGCCGCTCAACGCTATACCGAAGGTTGAGAATGGGATCCCTACAGGGCCAACAGCTCGACAATGGCATGTGGCGGGTTCCCTGGGAAGAGGTACAACGCGTCTTGGGCCGACGTCAGACTAGGGCAGAAACAGAGTAATGCCCCCCAAATGCAAATCCAAACCGTTGAAACTCGCTGCCGAATGGGCTCCCGGCCCGAGGACTTTTGCATGGGATGCCCTTTGGCGCCGCATATTAGCGCATGTCTTAGATCCTGAGAAGAATGTGCCTGGCGATGCAGCGAAGAAGCCTAGAAATGAGAACTGAAATCAATTCTCCTAGCGAGTGGGCGCGGACTTACGTCGCTAATGGCTGGAGTCCTATTCCAGTACCTTTCAAAACCAAGAAATCGATCTTGGATGAATGGCAGAATCTCCGTCTCACCCAGGCTGATATACCCGACTACTTCGATGGTCAGCCTCAGAACATCGGTGTCCTATTGGGGGAAGCATCAGGCGGATTGATTGATATAGACCTGGACGCCCTTGAAGCGGTTGAGTTGGCCCATTTATTTCTGACAACAACACCATGCCGATTTGGTCGCCCGGGCAAACGAGATTCCCATTGGCTTTACTCGGCAACACCATCAGGGAAGACGGCCCAATACAAAGACACCGATGGATCCATGCTGGTTGAGTACAGATCCACCGGCGTACAGACCGTGTTTCCAGGCAGCACCCATGAGTCAGGCGAGTTGATCGAATGGGCGGAAGTAGGAGAACCGGTAGATATAAATGGACCCAAGCTAAAGGCCCAGGTTGCTCGATTGGCGGCGGCGGCATTGCTAGCTCGACACTGGTCGGGTAAAGGGAGCCGGAACTCCGCGGCGCTTGCATTGGCGGGAGGACTGCTTCGGGCAGGGTGGGACCAGGAGGCCGTAGGGGTCTTCATCCATACAGTTGGCATTGGGGCTGGGGACGAAGAGGTCGCCGACCGGGAGAAGGCCGCCAAGTACACCCCCCAGAAGATCGAAAACGATGACCCTACAACCGGGTGGCCCGCATTGGCTGACCTGGTTGGGGACAAAGTTGTAAACAAGGTCAGGCAGTGGCTTGGACTACGCCAAACGAGGTCCACGAATATGGATGATGAAGGTGCTGGGGCGAAGACATCTCAGGCCACTGCCTTGGTTGGCCTAACCGAGGGCGTGGAACTGTGGCACTCCCCTGACTTTGACGCCTACGCCACAATCGAGAACGACGGACACGCCGAAAACCTCCCATTGATTTCACGGGGATTCAAACGGTGGTTGTCTAGGCAGTTCTACCTGGAGCAAGGGAAAGCCGCAGGTTCACAGGCAGTTCAAGATGCGCTGTCCGTCCTTGGCGGGAAGGCGGTTTACGAAGGTGCCGAACGCCAGGGCTACACCCGATTGGCGGGGCATAACGGGAAGATCTACCTGGACTTAGCCAACCAGAATTGGGAATCAGTCGAGATTGCCGCTGACGGATGGAGAACCATATCAGATCCACCGGTGAAGTTCAGACAGGTTAAGGGCATGCTTCCGATACCAAATCCGGTTGCAGGAAGTGACATCGGTTCTCTGCGGCGGTTTGTCAATGTTTCCGATGGAGATTGGCCATTGCTACTCGCCTGGCTGGTCGCGGCCCTGCGGCATGTCGGACCTTATCCTGTGTTGGTTCTTAATGGGGAACACGGTTCGGCAAAGAGCACGACTGGGAAAGTTCTAAGACGTCTGGTTGACCCTAGCAAGGCTGATCTTCGGGCCGAACCCAAAGACCCTAGAGATTTGATGATAGCTGCCACCAATGGTCTGGTAATAGCTATCGACAACATCTCCCACATACCAACATGGCTAAGTGATGCGCTATGTCGGTTGGCCACCGGCGGCGGTTTCTCTACCCGGACTCTGTATGAGAACGACGAGGAGATGATCTTCGACGCCCAACGTCCGGTAATCCTGAATGGCATCAATGAGATTGTCACTAGAGGCGACCTACTCGACCGCGCGCTTACGCTCGTTTGCCCAGTTATTTCGGAAGATGACCGCCGGACCGAAGAAGAATTCTGGGAGGAGTTCAGACAGGCCCGACCTGTCATCTTGGGAGCTTTGCTCACCGCCGTGTCGCATGCCATGGCACATGTTGAAGGCACAAAGTTGGAACGCCTGCCACGGATGGCAGATTTCGCGGTATGGGCAGTCGCCGCCGAACCTGCCTTGGGATTGGAGCCCGGAAAGTTCATTAACGCCTACACCGGCAATCGTGAGCTGGCCAACGAGTTGGTCCTTGATTCTTCCCCGGTAGCCGTGACCTTGATGTCGTTGGTTAACGATGGCCATTGGGAAGGTTCGGCTGCAGAGCTTCTGCGCGAATTGAATGCAAAATCCGGAGATAAGACACAGGAACTCAAAGCATGGCCAAAGAACCCTCAAAGCTTAAGCGGTAAACTTCGGACGCTTGCCCCGAATCTTAGAGCCGTCGGCATTAACGTCGAGTTCGACAAGTCCTCCGGCACTAACTCCAAACGGATCTTGAGGATAAGAACAAGTCCAGGATTTTGCGACGCTAGCGACGCTTGCGACGCAGCAGGCACGGATTCGCCACCGGAGTTTGCGACGCAGTCGGAATCAGTTGCGACGCACGAACCTACCATTTGCGACGCACCCCACGCTCCTGCGTCGCAAAGCGTCGCAAGCGTCGCAAAAATACCCACTCAATCCAAATCTCACTCAGGAGTTTGGGAGGAGCCGTTATGACCACCGTTGCTGAGAGCCTGCTGAAGAAGGCCCGCTCGATGGGAGCAGATTTCCGGTTCGTTGGCGATGCCGTGGTAGTCAGCGCTGGGCGGGCATTGCCCGGCGAATTGATGGCGGAGCTTCGGCAGCATAAGTTAGACATCAGAGTCCTACTCGCCCAGGTGCCGGACTATCAAGCTACCGCGTGCGTCTGCAGCGTACCTATTGGTCCTACGGGTAGCACTCGCTGTGCGTTGTGCGGTCTCCCCTTAATTTGCCCCGACTGCCAACAATGCCGCGGATGCAGGCTCCGTTTACGGTTTCCTAAGGGGGAGAGGTTCGCTTGATTTCAATTTCATCCTCTATGCCAACGGGCGATAACCACGGCGTGAAGACGAGCAAAATCCCGGGCCACCGACAGTACAACCGGCTAGGTGGCCGCCCAGGGCTAACTGTGGACTTTAAGGCGGTTTGTGACGCCGTCCTACAAGCAAGGAACGGCAGTGGTGAGACCATCACCGACGTGGCGACTCGGTTTGGTGTGAGCCGGGGTTGGATTTACAAATGGGTCTATCCTTTACTCGACGCGTAGGACGAACTTTTCTCGTTCCAGCCCCCCACCAAAGAACCATACCCGGGTGGGGTACTTTAAGGGTATGGGTATCGGCAGCCGGAGCGGGAAGGTTACGGGGCGAGGTCAGAAGGCGTGGTTGCTGAGTCGCTTGAGAGATCTTGCCCATGAGCCGTCGGCTTCTTCTTCGGCAACACCAAACTTAGCTTGGAACTCTGGGCTGTGATTGCCGGGATTCTGGGTTCGATGATTAGGGGTCTCCCAGGAACTCTCCAATGTCGAAATCGCCCATGAAAGCTCCAGGGTCAGGATTCCTAGTCCGAAGCCTTTCAACATTAGGTCGCTCATTTGCCCACTCGATTAGCAGTTCATCTTCCTCAGGGTCTGGATTCACGACTATCTCGTCGTCGTAATCGCCCGTCACTACCGGCGGGCCGTAGGAGTTGAGAAGTGCCGCTGGTATTAGCCACTCCCGAATCGTCTTCGCTTCTTCGACCCACTCAAACGCACTGATAGCGTCCTCTGGGATTTCGATAGCAAAAAGAGTATTGGCGTCGTTCAAATACTGGCGTTGGCTCCAGTCTAATGGCTCACTGGATACCCAAACGCCTGTCCATTCTTGGCCAGCATGGTGATACCCCATCGTGTCACGAAAGCCGTCTTTAAGGATGGCTTCTGCGTTGGCCTTGTTGGCAATGTGGAACAATCTCATGGCCGTATTTTACACATTTCGTTAACCGTGTAGACTACCGCCATGCGTTACCTATCGACGCTATCACTAGCAGTTATCTAGGGAGAGGACGATGCGTTGCCCAGAATGTGGAGCCGGAGTGGGACGGTAGCAAATGTTGTTGACGATACAGACGGACCGAGGAACCACGGAATGACATCAGCCGAAGGAGCAGATGAAGCGGCGTTGGAGCGGTCGTATGACACCTGGCTACCATTGGCCGTGGACACCGGTGAGGTGTTGCTGAAAGAAGCCAAGCAGATCATGGACGACTTTGGAGTGGTCTTTTTTCTGCGGCAAGGCACATGTCTGGGCGCCATCAGGGATAACGCGCTCATTCCTTGGGACGATGATCTGGACCTTGGCTCGGTGATCGGGCTCCATGGTCTTGATGGAAAGAGCGTTGACCAGGTCGTGGACCGAGTTGTCGCAGCCTTTCGGGATAACGGTTATTTTGCCAAGGTCGAAAGCAACGACCAGTTCCTCTCCGTTACGATGATGAAGTCTTCGACTAGATTGGACTGGCTCTGCCACCGAGTCATTGACGACAGCGTATACCAGTACCCAGGTGTACGGTTCCCGGTCAGTCTATTCACGGAATTAAGAGAGATCGACTTCATCGGCGAAAAATTCTTGACGCCAAATCCTCCCGAAGAATACCTCCGCCTTAAGTACGGTGAGGAATGGATGATTCCCAAGAGAGAGGACTACGAGAAAGACGTTGTCGGACTGATTCCAGTAGGCCCTATCGCAGGCCAACCCGGCTTATGGAAGCAGTTCTTCGCCCGACATTTTCTACCGTCCCGCTCCGGAAAGATTCGGATACTTGATCATGAGGGCGAGCCGGTCGCTGGGGCCGACGTGGTTGTTGTGGGACTCAACCGGTCTAGGACAGACCGGCGGGGCTACGCGAGTTTCTATTTGCCCAGAGATGACTTCTACGCGCTGATTATCAGATACCGAGACCATGAAGAAGTGCTCTACCAGGAGAGCATGGCGCCTGGGGCGGTCTATGTTTATAGACCGGACCCTGCTGAAACCGCCGGCCGGTTTCGGGCACTGTCTCAGGAATGACGAAGCCTACATGGTCTCTCCTCGTCCGTGGAAAGGTTAAAGATGGGAGAGCACCTATGCACTGTCCCGAATGTGGAGCCGGAGTTCTCGCGTATGCCGATCTCGAAATCCCATTTGATTGCTAATGGAGCTATTCTCCGAATCTAGGCACAAAACCTTGACAAGACAACTTCTTACATGCTAGACTAGTGGAGCGTTTTCAGAAAAGTTTCTGAAGGCGCTCTTTTTTTGCCCGGCGCCAAAGATGAAAGAAACCCCCTCAAACGAGGGGGCTTTTCTTGTTTCTGCGACACCCCGCATCAGGAAGCCACAGGGGGCGGGGTACTTAGAGGGTAAGGGTATGCTCACCGGGCCCGACGGCAGTGCTAGCCTTGAGCGGTCGGGTTCTTTTTCGGCAACATCGAACTCAGTATGGAACTTTGGACAGTGATATCGAGAATATTAGGGTTCGACGATTAGCCTGACCTATCGTATAGTCTCCCAATCATCTTCTAGATTTGGAG
>CAJWER010000069.1 GCA_913030785.1 uncultured Chloroflexota bacterium
GCCCTGGCGAATGGGAACACCTAGGAAACTCGTCATCGAGGGGTGGCCGGGGGGAACCCGGAAGACTCCGGGTGCGATCCTAGGTCAGACAGGCGGAGAGGTTTTTGGCTGTGTTGCAACCATCCCAGGAGACCACGCCCAACTGGCGGAGTCCCCATCCCTTCACGCTGTTCTTCGGTAATACCGCGTGTTACGAACTTCAGGACGAGGCCAGACTCGTCGAATACCGCCAGA
Source organism: uncultured Chloroflexota bacterium (assembly GCA_913030785.1). Taxonomy (GTDB): domain Bacteria; phylum Chloroflexota; class Dehalococcoidia; order Lucifugimonadales; family CAJWER01; genus CAJWER01. The sequence continues at coordinate 235 of CAJWER010000069.1, forward strand.
GCCCCGTACCGTGCCGACGTGAGCCGACAGGCGGCATCCACGACAGCCTGCAGGACAGTTGGCTGATCAAGACTGGCGCTGATCTCTCGACTCAACCCACTCAGGAGAGCGAGCCGCTCACGAAGGAGCACAACCTCACTCTTGAGGTCCAGTAACTCTTGGTCAGCGTTATTTGGGCTATCTGGCACGAGGACTAGACCATCTCCCTGGTCGCTAATGACGCCCGAATTATAGCACGCAGCTAGACGACCTTCGTACCTGGATTCATCCTGAGCCGTCGTATTTGTTCCAGCACGCCCGACTGATCCTGTCAGTCTCCCTCTCTCCGCCGCCGCCAGGCCCACTTTGATGTCAGGCCGTGGACCACAAACGCCATCCTCACAAGTCCATCTGGACCTGTCCCGTCGTTGTACATCCTAGATAGGTAGCTTGAAATAGGAATAGCGTCACCTTCCACCGACTTGCCGACGCCGGATGTATACTGGACCACCATCGGCGGCTGAGCTGCCTACGCACTGCGATATGAATATCTCCTCGACACATCGCTATAGCTACCATCGATACCCTGGGACAGGGCCGGGAGGCGTTCTTTGAGCCTCGCACAGTCCCGGTTAGTTCTGGCAGCGACTGCAGTGGTTGAGAGCGCCTGGCTCCATGTCGCACTTGGGATGATGTTCCTTGTCGGCGGCGCCGACAGCCCGATAGGTTGGGGGGGCATCGTAGCGGGGCTTGGACTGACCGCGGCGGTCTCGAGGATCACCCTCACCAACAACCTCACTCCAACACTCTCGCGGTCCAGCAGCTTGCTCCTCGGAGCGGCTATCGTTTACCTCGTCATCGGGAGCCAGGTCGGCGGTGATGCCTTTGACCTTGACCTCGCCTGGCCATGGCACGCTCTGGGGGCTACGAGTCAGGCCGGTAGGGAACTGTATCCCTTCAGAGCCTTCTGGGGAGGGCTTGTCGTTCTTGCTCTGTGGTGGCGAGGAGTGAATCTCGCGACCACCAAGAACTGGCCGGACACCCTCGTCACCTCCTTCAAGACCGGGATCGTCTTGCTCGCGATAGCGGGAATCTTCGAGGTACTGTTTTCAACGAACCTGGATGCGTTCCCCATGATGCTCTTGTTCACGACCGCTGCACTCGCGGGGCTGGGAGCCGCACATCTGCTCCCAAGCACAACAAAAGCCTTGAACCCCGGTGTGTGGTACGGGATAATCGCCCCGGTGATCGGTGTAGTGGTGATCGGGGGATTAGTGCTGGGCCTCTTTGCTGCTGCTGCATTCCACGTTTTGTTTAGTATCCTCTCCATCCCTCTTGTTTTTGCGGTGGAGCGGCTCATCCGCCCGGTGCTGCTACTACTGGCGTACATCGCCGCGCAATTCTGGGGATGGCTATTTGGCCTGTGGGACACACCGGCCGGGTCCCAGCCTTTCGCAGGGGGAGGCGTTACGGGTGTCGTGGAGGGCGTTGCCGGGACGCAAGAGCAAGGCAATGCCCCCACCTATATCGGATTGCTGGCCTGGCTGATTGTTGCTGCCATCATTGGATACGTCGTCTACCGGGCTGTGACCGCGACGCGAAGGGCAACCACAGAGCGGTGGCCGATAGACGGAGGTGAGCGGGAATCAGTGAGCGAGGGCACAGACCCGGCATTAGATGCCTTGAAGCTGCTCCTTGGGTTGCTCCCAAGCAGGCTGCGCAGAGGTCCTGACCGGACCATCCCCCTCCCCGACGGTGAACCGGGAATAGTCGAGGCCCTCCGCATCTACTACGATATACTGATCTTGGCCGAAGCAAAGGGTGTAGCGCGCGCTCCCTATGAGACCCCCACGGAGTTCCAGTCCAAGCTGGAGCAGGTATTCGCGCCGAGGCTCGTGCAAATGGCCACATCAGCGTTCGTCCGCGCCTGCTACGGATACCGCGCCTCGTCGGAAGACCATCTGACGGAGTTACGTCTCCACATCCCGCCCAGAGCATGATCCCACCAGCGGGCTATTCCAATTTTCACCACATCAGGTGATTCTGGCTCAGCATATCCCACTTATGATGAGGTCAGCGTGGAAACCCGGCATACCCTCTTGCAGCGTCCGTTGCGCAACTATGTTGGCTGCCGTTGGGGTAGGCACAGTTGAGACCCGTCGGTGTAGTCCTATACAATGAAGGAATTCGCCTCTGTCGCGACTACGGATGTCGTGCAGAAGCAATACGAAGCCAGGAGGGCAGTCAGAGTGAGCATGCTCAGGGTCCAACTCGTAGACATGGTGAATGGCGAGCCTCTGACGACGCCGGACAAGCCCGCCGAGCTTGACGACTCGATAGCGGCTTCAGAGCTAGTCCAGCAGATTCTCGACTTCGTCGGCCAGCTCCCCGAGGGTCACCTCGTCGACCCCAAGGCCACCAAGATCGTAAACAAGTCGAGACGTGCTGAGCTTACCAGCCAGCAGACGCTAGCCGATGTCGGTACCGAAGACGGCGACACGCTGGCGCTGTACTACAGCACAGTTTTCGGTCGGCAGATGCCATGAAGTCGTTTCGAGACCAGCGGCTGGCCAACGACTACGATGAGCTCGTCTCGCTTCAGCAGAGGCTCCGCCAGGACGGCCGCACCAAGCTAGACGTTCAACCCGTTGGCAGTAGGCCGTACCAGTCCTACAACCTGTTCTTCCACTGCGGTGGCTTCGTCGACGAGTTCGGGAGCATCCGGCAACGCCATCAGATATTCCTGGAGTTCCCAAAGGTCTATCCCATGGAGGCCCCGCCCACTTTCAAGAGGGTGTCTCCGCTATTCCACCCGAACATCTACCCGCATGGGGTCTTTTGTCTTGGTTTCGAAGGGGATCGCCAGTGGAGCCCAACTGTCTCTCTGGAGAGCTTGATACTGCACGTTAGCCGGCTCATCAGATTCGATCCGGAGTGGGTAAACCTGGACCCGCCGGCCAACCGGACCAGCGAGTTCTGGAATGCTTTTTTGGCCAAGACCACGCCACCGGCCGATGCTGAGCCGTTCGTCGTGGGGAGCCAGGAGATCGAACTACCAACCCGTGCGCCGGAACCGACGCCCCAGCCTGCCCCTGTAGCTACTACAAGAAGGGCAATCCGAGTTGGTCCAGGACCTCGAAGGTCCGGGCAAGGACCCCGACCTGTGAATCTGCCCAACCAAAATCGACCATCGGGACCCATCCGAGTCAAGCGAGTCGACGGACAGTAGGAGCCAAACGTCTGAGGATGGAGCATAGCTAGTGGTCGTAAGAGAGTCGCGCAAACCCATACAGTTCAAGCTTCCGCTCGCCAATAGCGAGTTCGGACCCATCATCGCTGACGGCCCAATCGCCTCGGATCAGCCTCTGGTGTTCATGGCTGCCTCGGTCTACAACATGATCAAGGAGCAGTCCAGGGAATCTGATCCCCGCGAGGTTGGAGGCGCCCTCCTGGGCCAGTACTGCGAGGACGAAGGCACGCGCTTCATCATCATACCGACAGCCATCAGCTGTGTCGTCGGCGCGGCCACCCCGGTCAGCATCGATTTCCCGCCTGAATTCTGGCAGCAGGTCGAAGAGGAGCATGCCGAGAAGTATCCCGGGTTGCTACGACTGGGGCCCTACCACTCGCATCCAGGCTACGGGGTACACCCCTCGAGCACAGATCAGGCCACCATATTGCAGGCCTTCTCACGTCCCCACCACATCAGCGTCATATACGATCCGCGAGAGGACAGGGTCGGGTACACCTGCTGGAAAGACGGCGACCTGATGCCGCCGAGCAGCTGCTTTATCTACGAGCACGATAGTCCCGAAGCCCTCGTCCAAGAACTCATGGACGCACGACCAGACTAGCCCCCCTGGGCTCTTGGAGTCGGCCAGGTCACACCCATGACCAAAACCCGCACCGTCATAGTTCGTCAGCCGCGTGGAGGGGCCGTGTTGGAGTGGCGCCCTTCCTCCGAACGGGCCTCACTACGCGAGTTGGTGCAGATGCTCGAAGAGGATCCGGACTCCCCGGAAGTTGCCCCCATCGACCTGATCGAGCCGAACACAGCCAGATTACTCGATCTCGAATCCGAAGTCCGCGACCTCCAGGGTGAAGTCCTGGTGGCGAGGGGCGGATTCCTTCGCCACGCTCTGGATCAGTTGGAGGCACTCCGAGAACAGTCTCCCTCGCTCATAAGCTTCACGCGGGTGGCGGGCTCCCCGGTGATCGGGATCGAACTAAGAGTCCCGACCCTGCAGGCAACGCCCGGAAGGCCTGGTGTACGCATTCGCGGCCGCCATAAGCTGCTAGTTGTACTGCCGAGCACCTTCCCAGAAGCGCCACCAAGACTGGTCTGGCTCACGCCCATATTCCACCCCGACATAGTCATGGATCACGATGCGTGGCCCCGTGGATATGAGTGGAACAAGAGCTCCAACCTGCTACAGCTAGTGAGTGCCCTGATAGATTCGGTGGCAGGCTTGAACGTCTCTGTCAGAGGTCGGTTCAGCCTCTCGCGCCACAAGGCTCTCAACGATCAGGCAACGTCCTGGTTCCGCAAAAACGGCCAGCAGGTCGCGGACTACGGACGCTGGTCCCTCCACTCCGGCATGTGGCGACCCGAGCAGCAACCCCTGACCTCTTCGAACGAAAGCTGGATGCTTGAAGGAGTCACGCACGGCGGCGACCCGTTGGTGTTCCTCTCGGGCCGGTTCCACAGGGGGCTGGAGCGCTTCGCAAAATACGGTCCTGGATGGCTATTGGGCACCCGCTGCCACCAGGGCAAGCACCCCTGGTACTACATTGATCGCGCAGTTCCTTGGCGCCCGGAATCATCTGCCCCACCGGACACCATTGGTCTGCTGAGACACATCGGCGCCGATCCGGAGCCCATCTGGTCCTCGCCCGAGACGCCAATCATCGCAACCTACGAAAACGACGGCATCTCACTTCGCACAGGTATCGACGGGACAGGAATAGCGGGATACTTCCTCGAAAACGACATGCCACTTTCCGGTGTCACCCCACCCCTTATCAGGGTGGGACCCGCGACGGAGCCGGAACCATCCGTAATTCCAGGCGTAGACGTCGATCCCGAGCCCGCACTAACCCCTGTCTCGCTGGTGGCGGCGGTTTGCCCGTTCTGTAGCGGCCCCTGCGGTACTGACAGGGCCTGGGGAGCGTGTCCCGAGTGCACTACCGACACACATGTGGACTGCTATGAGGAGATAGGCGGGTGTCCCGAAACCTCGTGCTCTCTGAGCCCGCTGTATCTGGGCGACTGACCCATCAATGCACTGAGCAAAAGAACGGCTCGCCTGGCGAGGTACCGCAGGATACGCCTTTTACATACATCCAGATAACTGTTCTACTGGGAAATGGAGAGCGATTCGACTGCAACGACATACTGGGACTACAAGGGCTCACCACGAACGTGGGCTCAAACCCCCAAAGCAAATCTCATGTGCAAACCTTGCTTTTGAGACCGGAGGATACCGATGGAAGGACCGATGAGGGTTGTGGGCGAGGAGACAGCCAGGGCCGAATCCCTTGGCCGAGATCTGGCGGCTCAAGCGGGACTCACAGACCGGCTGCCTAACATCGCCGGCAAGATCGCCCATCTCGAGGCGCTTCGTACCGACGTGATCACGGCTCGTGCAGAGCACCTGTACAAAGAGACACTGCGCCAGGTCGACGCGGACGTTGCTCAGCTCCTGTTCGACCTGAGGAACGCAGAGGTGCAGATAGAGAGCATCGAGGAGCGTCTTGGCCAGGGACAGTCCGAGCCGGTGGACATGACCCTGCAACAGACCCTGGACATCGTGCAGCAGCTCCGACGTCTCTCCGAAAACGCACCCAACGACGATCGGCTTGCGATGGTCTCCACGAACATAGTCGAGGGGCTGGAGTCATTCGTGACCTCCGTCCTCTCCGAGGCACAGCCGTCCGAGGCCGGCAGGCCCACGGGCCCGGGGCCCAACCCAAGCGACCTGACTATGGTGCTTGAGGTGATAGGGACCATACAGATCGCACCTGGTCCGGACCGCACGTCCACATACAAGACCCTACGCCAGCAATTTATCGATGCCGCATGCAAATCCGCCTGGGCGCGACTCGACCTGGTCCGCGACCCGCTGCTCGACCGCTCTACAAAGAAAGAGTACCTCCACGAGGCGCTGACGATATGGGGATTGCTTCCAGACCTGAGTGAAAACAGCGGGAGTCCACGACTGAGCCGCTTGCCCCAGGAGGCCCTCGAGACCGTCGAGCAGCTGATGCTTCGAGAGGTAATAGGCACGGCACAGGTAGGCGATCTCCGCGCCCTTTTAGATGCAGCCCTGCTGGCCCGAGGGCTTGTGGAAGACTACATTCCAATGGTACCGGCGATACCGGTCGAGGACGCCCAGGTAGCCATGGGACAGAAGGCGCGCGACTCCCTCGTCAGAAGGGTACGGGCAGAGATTTTAAGATCGGGCTCATGGCAAGAGCTTGAGACCTGTCTCGCCGTGATCGCCGCCATACAGGCGATACCAGGAGCAGACAGCGACGTTCGAATCGGCAAGCTCTCCAGACAGGTGAGACTCGCCTCAATCCGGCTCCGATTCATGGGCGTATCCCGTGCGCTGAAACGGGCCGCCATCCTGATATTTGCGACCCTGGCCGCCATAATCGGGCTCTCGGCAGGGTACATCGGCCTCGCAGTGCTAATTCAGCGCCTATACGAATACAACCTACCCCTGGCGCCATAGATGCACTCCCCGCGGGGCTAGGCTCCAATGGGGAGTGTCGGCAAGTGTTTAACACATGTCATGCTGAGGCCTCGCGAAGCACTTGGGGAGGGGTCTCCCTCTCCCAGATGCATACCGCAGGCCCTGCGCAAAGGGGTGTGCAGAGGGGCATAGCCCGGCACCTGTCCTGAGAGCGAAGTCGAACGCCGGGTGCATAGGGGTTCCACATAATCAATATCTCAATCTTTTTCTTTTGAACAGGGTACGGGCGAAAGGGCCGAATCCGGCAAAGATTCACCCAATCTTGAGTATCGAAATCAGGGCAAAATGAGTACCGAGGGTGGCCGCGGAAAAATAAGAGTAAACAGACCCAGCTCCGGCCAACGTGGAGTGCAACCTGGCCACGCCATACGGGTCTCGAAACAGGCCGTGCGCCCCCTCGTCGTCGAGTTTCCACTAGACGGCACCGAGGTCGAGGGGCGGTCCGTTGCCGTCCGCGGCTACGCCAATCCTGGTGACACCCTCGTCCTGGAGACTGCCTCCACGGAGCCGATCAGCTGCTCGGTTGGAGCCGATGGCACCTGGTCGATGCCCGACCTGGTCCTACCACCCGGGTCGCAGACCCTCACCGTCGTCGACACGGACCACCCCGCGCAAAGGTACGAGCTGACCATCGTCGTATCCGCGCTACGTACGATCACCATCGTGGCGCCGCTGCAGGGCGAAACGCTGGAAGCGCGCAATCTCGAAATTATTGGCAAGGCCTCCCCTCGGCTGCTGGTGTGCCTGCGACTGAACGGCACTACCGTGACAGAGAGGGCCGACGAGCGTGGCTCCTTCAGATTCCGAGGAATAGAGCTGTCGACATGGGGTGAGCAGCGGATGAAGCTCTACTACGCCGAAGATCCGTCGAACGGGTCGGCGGATCTGCTCGTACACTGGCCCGGCCTCGATCTTCCCTCCATCGTCGACCCGATAACGCGAGCCCGCCTCGAGCCCGGCGCAGACATCGTGCGCTGCGCCAAGTGCCACAGCTACTGCTATCGGCTCACGTGGACTCGGATGGGACGCTGCCCGCGATGCACCGAGGCCGTGTATATCCAGAGGTCCAATGCCAGCTTCCATATACCCCGAGCCGAGTTGTCTCAACTATGAGCAGCGCAACACCACAACATCCGGTCGAAGACCGCTACACGCGGGTGCGTCAGCTCGGGTGGGACGTGGATCTGCTGAAACGGAGCACAATCCTGGTGGTCGGAGCGGGCGCTCTGGGTAACGAGATCATCAAGGACCTGGCCCTCGCGGGCATAGGTAGGCTGATCATCGTGGATCTGGACACCATCGAGACCCACAACCTTACGCGGTCCGTGCTGTTCCGAGGCTCCGATGTGGGGCGAGGCAAGGCGCAGGTCGCCGCCGAGGCTGCCGCAGACATCGAACCGAATATCGCCACTAATTGGTTCGATACGCCGTTGCAGACCACACTGGGACTGGGCGTCTTTCGCGATGCCGACGTAGTCCTGGGGGGCGTCGACAACCTCCAGACTCGGCGCGACATCAACCGCTCTTGTATGCAGGCAGGCACGCCATTCATCGACGGCGGGCTCTTCTACCTCGACGGGGACGTGAGAACATTCCTGCCCCCCTTCAACGTATGCTTCGACTGCACCCTCACGGGTGAGGAGCGCGACGAGGGATGGCGTCGTTGGTCGTGCCTGAAGCTGGGCTCGGACGATGACGCCCCCGTCGGTCCGACCGCCCCGACCATATCGGCGATGATCGGCGGACTTCAGGCACAGCTCGCCATCAAGTACCTCCACCTGGGCCGCGAGGTACCCTACCCCGTGACGGTCCCAGATGGGGTCAGGATTCGCTTCAACGGATTCGCCGACGAGTACGAACGATGGAACCTCAGCCGAGACGCAGACTGCCCAACCCACATGGAAATGGTGCCGGTCCGGGAAGAGCACATAGTCTCGCTGTCATCCGGCAACGACATGTCTGCTGAAAGTCTGCTCGCCGAGACGCAGACCCACCTCGGCCCCGAGGCCTACGTGGAGCTCGGATTCGACGTGATCCACAGCCTGGTCTGCATGGAGTGCGGCGGGCGCGAGCCGTCGATGCAGCGCGTGGGCGCTCTCCAGATGTCCGAGGCGGTGTGCCCGCAGTGCACACCATCATCGTGTGGCGGCTGCGGCGCACCTATCGGACGCATATTCGAATCGCGACCAGACCTCGTGTTCCCGGACCGAGTCGACTGCCCAGACTGCTTTGCATCCAATCGTCTCGTCATCCGGGACACAGAGACCCTGAACCGGATCGAGCCCGGCTCTCCGGCCCTGTCACATACCCTCGCCGAATTGGGAGTGCCCCTGATGGACATCCTTGAAGCCAAAGCGTACGAGGCCGAGCACAGCCTGTTCTTCCAACTCGATGGCGACCGTGAGAGGGTGTATCCGCGCCGGGACTAGACGTGTATCCAGCCAGTACTGGCGTCCGTAGTTATTCAGAGCTCCGCTAGAGAGGTGTAACAATTCCAATCAAAATCAGGCGTGATGACGAACCGGTCGAACAGCCGGAACCGGATCCGGTCCCTCAGCCCGATATCGTCGTCAACGCAGGGACTCCCCCGGAGGCGCCCGCAACTCCAATAGCCGCTGCTCCCCCAACCAAGTGGGCCGAGGAGCCGACGCAGACCAGTTGGGCGATGGTAGGCTGCCAGTGCACCGTCACGGGCCGCAGCTATCAACTCGCCCTCAGGCGTGAGAAGGGAACCTACACACTCAAGTCCATTGACCCGGGCGCTGCGCCTGTCGGAGCCAAGGACGGCAAGTCCAGCAGCCTTAACCAGCTAGGCGGTCCCTTCGACTGGACCGGGTTCGAGTGCCCGGACTGCGAAGCAAGCTGGTCGCGCTACCGCAAACGGGGGCTCTACATAATAAACTGCTCGTGCGGCTCACTATTTTGTGGAAGCGAAGAATCGAAGGGCATGGGCCTGACCGCAAAAGACAGCGGAGAAGGCAAAGAGTGGTGGTGGTGCTGCCCCAGCTGCAAGATCGAGCAGCGCGTTCAGCTCGGCATCAAGGCGGTAAGCGGCCAGACGATGAAGGGCAAGTAGCCTTCCGACGATTTCGATCGAGGAGGAGTGCCATTCGGCCTCGAGACGGAAACATCATCCGGATATCCAGGCCGCCGCTCTGGACCCTCTCGGACATGCTACAGGCCCTGGCGACGGGTGCGGTCGTGGCCGCCGTCGCAGCCACGCTGCTAACCGGCAGGTTTTTCGAGATGGATGGCGCAACGAAGGCCCTGGGTGTCGTGCCCGCCCTCCTCACGGGCGCTGCAGTCGCATCCGCGATGAGAGCATCTGCGACCACCATCCCCGGAAGAGTGTTGTGGCCCACCGCCTTTCTACTCTCCGCCGGCTCACTGTCCCTGGGCCTCATGGCGAGCGTTGCGAGCGGCCGCGCAAACCTCTCTTCTGGACCGGTATCGACGCCCGTCGTATACGCACTAATGCTGGCCGCGGCACTCCTAGGCACCTACGTCGGACGATCTGTGACACTCCAGGCCCGCCGATTCTTGCGCACATGGGACACAGGTCAGGATATGGCGCTCCCAATCCCCTTCCGCGGCAATCAGCACACAACCCTTCACGCCACAGATGTATCCTGGCTGGTGCGACGGCTGCAACGGCTCACCCGTCGTGGCCCACACCGCTGACCTCTTCGACAAGCTCAGGACTAAGGGCGATTCCAAGCTTCCGTTCATGGTGAGCCGGTCAAACCGCGTCCCGTTTCACCGAAAACCCTTCGACAAGCCATCCAGCCACAAGAAACTACCCCACCCCGCCCCCCAAAAGCGGCGCGCCGCCCAGGTCGCTCAGGACGATATCTAGCCAGACCAGCTCAGCTTCGAGATGGGCTACATCATGCTCCACAACATGTCGCCAGGCTTGGCCCTGATCTGGAAGCGCTCGGAACTGTTCCATAACGCCCATGACTCGCTCTCGCTTCTGCGACAGCAGCACAGCAACCTCGGCCGGAGGCAGGTAGTCCATGAACGCCACCCCAGCATCGTCCGCATAGTAAGTCTGGGTATAACCGCCCAGCTGTGATCGGAGCAGTGCAAAAAAATGCGCCCTGCCCGCCTCCTTGATCTCGTAGACGCGACGTGGAGGCCGCTTGCCCTCTCGCTCAACTTCCTGCGAAACATAGCCATCCCGCTCCAGACGGTCCAGCGTGTAGTAGGCCGACGACCTCTTGACGCCCGCCGCAAGCCCCATCACATCTGAGATGTACTCGTTCAGACGGTAACCGTGCATCCTCCCCTCCATCAGCAGCCCCAGCAGTAGCAATTCTCTGTCCACAGCGCCCTCCATTAGTTCATTCGAATTCGATTAATCTAATTAGAGTATAGGTTAGATGAAGGCGCGATCGACAGTCAAGGCAAAGATTGGCGGGCTAGGGACAGGGCAGTTGAATGCGGCTCATACATCAAGCCAATAGCGAGCGAGCGTCCGGTGGCGCATACGCCCAGAGAGCGCATGCAATGTATATGTGGGGAGTGCCTCCCGAGTAATAAATTGCTCGGGAGGCACTCCCAGAGAGAGCGCTGGCCTGCTTGCGTGAATCCCCCGATGTCGCCGCAAGCGACCAACACTAACAACCGTAGGTTACCGTTAGAAATACGAAGCCAATAGGGGACGACATCCCTATCAGGGAGTGACCACACCCCATTGTGGTATATCAACGCGGCAAAGGTTCACCTGGGACCAAGACATCGCAACAGAACTTCGAGCCCACGCCAGACTGGGTGTCCTCAATCACTCCGTCAGCGAAGGCAGACGTTCCTTGATGCTATTTGACGGAATAGCAATAGCCATCCCGTCAAATCGCAATTGAGACTCGGGGTTCTTCACGACCGCTATGGCGATGCCAATCACCTCTCCTCTGCGGTTGAGCAGAGGGCCTCCGCTGTTCCCAGGATTCAAGGCCGTATCGGTCAAGATGAAGTCATGCCCCTCCACCACAATGAACGATGAGACAATCCCTTTCGTAACCGTCAGAGCAAACCCCAGGATGCTGGCTACGGGATATCCAAGGGCGATGATCTCTTCCGCAATGTCCATCTCCTGGGAGTCACCGAACACGAGTGCCGGACGTTGCGCTGTGCGTGGTACCGATATGACAGCCAGATCTAGCAACTCATCGACTGCTACTACCGAGCCGATTGGATTGTAGTCACACCTTCCATCGCAACCTCCTCCTCGGACGCGGATAGTGACCTTGAAGTACTGCCCAACGACGTGGGCATTGGTCAGGATTAGCCCCTCATCGCTGAAGAAAAAACCAGATCCAGTCCCCGCCGGAGTCCGGATGGCCACGACAGACCGCCGACTCTCTGAGACAATCTCCGAGAAGGAGCGCGAGGCCCCCTGAGGCTCGGCGGTAGGCACAACCGACTGTACCTCGGTACCAGGCTGCCCTTGAGGCCCGGCGTCACCCTGGATACCAGCCTCTCCCGTCAGACCTTGCGGACCACGCACACCCTGCTTACCCCCGCAAGCTGACAGAGCCACACTCGTAGTCAAAACTGCCAGCGCAAGAAGGCAAGTCCTGAAAAACCTGATCACCAAACTACGAGTCATGTGAACTCCAGCAGTACCTCTGCTCCACTACTCAGGGGACTGAAGGAAATAGCGGGGCACAGCGTTTCGATCATCACAAAACCTATGTCCGACAGCTATGCCCGAAATCCGCAAATCAGGAGGGCTCCCGATTTCCAGGAGCCCAGTATATAATGCGCGGCAAAAGAAAAGTGCCCCCGCCGGGACTCGAACCCGGGCACTCGGTTTAGGAAACCGATGC
>CAJWER010000070.1 GCA_913030785.1 uncultured Chloroflexota bacterium
CCCTCACGCACCCGGCAAAGGGGCTACGCCCCTCTGCACATCCCGCAACTTAAAGGAGCCCGTGTGAGGGACACCCCTATCATACCCCTGCAAAGGGGCTTCGCCTCTCTGCACTCCCCGGATACACCGACTCGCGGCAGCCCGGAAGCTCAGTTCTTTTACAAATACCCCACGCGTGGGGTCAGTGCCTCATTTGGTTCGCGTCGGTGACATAGACCGTCTGACGGCTACGGTAGACCGCCATCACAATGGCTACCCCAAGGGCAACCTCCGCTGCGGCGACGGTTATGATGAAAATAGCGAATACTTGTCCGGTCAGCAGAAGCCTCGCCGCATCCTCAGCCACTGCAGTACCACCTGTAAGCCCTGCGGGGACGACGTAGCGCGACAAGGCGACAGCCGTGATGTTTACTCCGTTGAACATAAGCTCAAGGGACATGAGCACGGTGATGGCGTTTCGCTTAGAAAGCACGCCGAAGAGCCCAATCGAAAAAATAGCTGCGCCGACTATGAGGAAATTTTCCAGGCTCACGAGGTTTCCCTGACCAACGCGAGGGCCGCTACGATAGCCGCGAGCAGAAGCACCGACCCTGCCTCGAAAGCCAGAACGAAATCTCGGAGGAGGAGGTCGGCGATCCCCGGTATGGTGTTTTGCAACACTGTTTCGATCTGTTCGATCGTAGCGGGGTCGAGGAACATGCCACCTGCGGAGGCCGCTGTGTCGATCGAGCCGGGCTCGGGGATAACGTCGCTCAACAGGTTCCAATCGGTATTAATGGAGACGAACACCAGCACAGCTAGCAGGCTCAGCGCCAGGATGGCAGCTGGTACGCGGAGCTTGTTCGAAGGGTTGCCATGAGAAACGTCGCGGGTGGTCAGGACCGCGAAGAGTAGAAGGACCGAAATAGCGCCGATGTAGATAACTATCTGCACGATCGCCAGGAATTCCGCTCGGAGCATCACGAAGAGTCCAGCTATCCCGGCGAATGTAACGACCAGGAATAGGGCGGCCCTGAACAGGTCCCGGAGCTGCACCACGGCGATGGCGGCCACGATACACGAAATCGCTATGACCCAGAAGGTGATATCGGTGATTAGGGCCGCTTCGGTCCCTGTGCCCAGGGTCATCGCTTCGCCCACCTGTCTGTCTGTTCATCCAAACTGGGCTTCTCGTGCCTTCCGGCCTGCTCCCAGTCCAGTGACGATGCGCCCCGTGGGTCGTATTTCTTTCCCTGAAGCTGGGGCCGGAACCAGTTGCTTGGGCGTTTTGGTGCAGCCTTGAGGCGTTCCATATCTATAACAAGATTTTTTCGCTCGTAGGTCCCTTCCTCGAATCCGGAGCCCATATGTAATGCGTCGTAGGGGCACGCCTCGACACATAGGCCGCAGAACATGCACCGACCGATGTCGATATCGAAGACCTCTATGCCGTACTTCTCGCCCTCCTGTACTGCATCCCCACTACGGTTAGTGACGATCTCAATGATGCCAAGGGGGCAGTATTTGGCGCAGCTCGCGCACCCGGTGCAGCGCTGCTCATACCAGGAGAACTCCTCGCCCCTGAACCTCGGGTGCTGAGGGTAGCGGTCCTCGACGCTGATCAAACCGACGAGTGCCTTGATGGACTCAGCGGGGTTTTTGAAGACGAATGCGAATACATTGGTGTTTGAACGGCGGGCGAGTCCGATCGGCCCGATCTTGCGATCCGGATATTGGTGCACGGTGAACATGCGGTTAATAAGAACCAGGTTCTTGAGTGTGACCGCCATTCCTCTGGCCAATCCAATGCCATACATTTTAGTCGGACCCCGCATTCATATTGGCCAGTGGAGACGGCACCGGCACCGGTCTCTTCAATCGCTTCTGGCCCAACACCTGAGCCATGACAACGACGGCTACGACAGTTAACACCCAGTTTATCCCAGCGATCAGCCAGAGATCTCCATTGGTTATGGCTCCGGTGTCGGGGTCCTGGAAGACCAGCACCTCGATCGCCACCAGAAACATGTTGAACAGTGCCAGCGGAAACAGCCCTTTCCATGCGAATCCCATGATCTGGTCGACTCGCAGTCGAGGCCAGGTTGCCCGGATCCACAGCAGGCCCAAGATCACCATGAATGCCTTCAGTACAAACCATATCTGTCCGGGAATCGGATCGAAGCCCCGGGTGCCACCGAGATACAGGACGGTGGTCACGGTGGCAACGGCCAGTGGCGCCATGAATTCACCAAGAAAAAATAGGGCGAACTTGATACCGCTGTACTCCGTGTTAAAACCGGAGCCTAGCTCCGACTCCGCCTCTACCATGTCGAATGGCGTCCGGCTCATCTCGGCCGAGGCTGCGGTCATGAATATCAGAAAGCCTAGCGGCTGCGTCACCAGGTAGATCACGTTCTGGCCGATCACAATGTCGGTTAGCGCCAGAGACCCGGACATGATGACTACGCCTGTGAGGGCTAGTGCCATCGGGACCTCGTAGCTGACCAGCATGGCGACTCCCCGCATCGCTCCAAACATCGCGTACTTGTTTCGCGATGCCCATCCGGCAATGAACACACCCAGGGCGTTGATACCGGTGATACCGATGATAAAGAGGATGCCGATGTTCAATCGACCCAGGAAGCTACCGTCCTCAAAGGGTATTTCGCCAAAGGGAATCACGGCGAAGACCATGAGTCCAGGGACGAGCAGAATGATTGGAGCTAGGTGGAATAGCGGTCGGTCCGCGTCGTCAGGGATCGTGTCCTCTTTCACCATCAGCTTCAATACGTCCGCGAGCGGCTGGAGCAGCCCGAAGGGACCCCATCGGTTGGGGCCTAGCCTCGACTGGATCCGAGCAAGGACACGCCTCTCGAACCATGTGTAGAGGGCTGTGGCCGAAATGACCGCGTTGAACACCAGGAAGGCGAGCGTAGCCGCCGCTATCCCGAAGGCGAGCCATTCCAGATCCAGACTCTCAGGGAGCCTGTCAAGTATGAATTCGTATAGCGTCAGGAAGTCCAACTACCGGTCCACCTCACCAATTACGACATCGGTGCTGCCGAAGATTATCACAAGATCTCCCATCTTCCATCCGACAAGGAGGTCTCTAAGAACGGTCAGGTTGATAAAGGAGGGCGCCCTGATCTTGCAGCGATACGGGGAGATGCCCCAGTCACTTACGATGTAGAATCCGAGCTCACCTTTGGGCGCCTCGACCGCTGCATAGGCCTCGCCCGGCTCTGGCCTGACAAAAAATGGCGTCTTCGATTTGATAGGGCCCGCCGAGATTTGTTCTATGCACTGGCGAACGATCTTGACGCTCTCCCGCATCTCGCTAATTCTCACATAGTACCGGTCGAACGTATCGCCGACGGAACCGATTGGTATATCGAATTCCATCCTGTCGTAGACCTCGTAGGGGTCAGCCTTTCGGAGGTCCCACTGGACACCCGTGGCTCGGAGCATCGGCCCTGTGACCGAGGCGTCGATGGCCATTTCCGGGGTCAATATCCCGACATCTCGGGTCCTGGCCAGCACGATTTCATTCGTGGTGATCAGGCCTTCTAGCTCGTCAATATAGCCGGGCATATCGTCCATAAGGACGTTCAAAGCGCTCCAGAATTCCTCCGGGGCGTCCTGGGTCACGCCCCCTGGACGCATGTAGCTGAGGGTAATCCTCGCGCCGCAAAGCATCTCGAACAGGTCAAGGATGCGCTCGCGTTCGCGGAAGCAGTACATCAAGGGGGTGCCGCCAAAGGTCCCCAATTCCTGCATCAGGAAACCGGTGGAGATGAGGTGGCTGGCGATGCGCTGCAACTCGGAGCACAGAACGCGCAGATAGCTCGCACGCTCCGGGACCTCGATGCCGCTCAGCTTCTCGACCGTCCTGACATAGGCCAGGTTGTTGGTCATGGACGCCGTATAGTCCAGCCTGTCCGTCAGCGTGACTATCTGGGTGTAGGAGCGCTCCTCGGCGAGTTTTTCGGTGCCTCGATGGAGATAGCCGAAGACCGGCTCTACGTCGAGTACAACCTCGCCGTCAAAGGTGACCCTGAGCCTGAACACACCGTGGGTACTCGGGTGCTGGGGCCCCAGATTGATCGTTATTGGTTCTGTCTGAATCGGCATTTTTAATACTCTAAATTTGGGTCGCGGTCTAGGATTCCCGCTCCGCCATCTCGCCCTCTATCGTCAAAAAAAGAAAAATATGTAAATATTGTGAGGGACACCCTTACACACCCGGCCCTTCGACTACGCTCAGGATAGGCGACTGGGCTGCGCCCCTTTGCACACCCGATGTCGAACAAGGCGTTCTCCGGGCATTTCGACCGAGCTACAAAGCAGAGCAGGCTACTTTACGAAATCCTTCCTCAGGGGATGCCCAGGGAAATCCTCCCAAAGCAGAATCCGCTTCATATTGGGGTGTCCTTCGAAATGAACACCCATCAGGTCCCATATCTCCCGCTCCTGCAGGTTCGCTCCCTTCCATACTGGCGTGAGCGAATCTACAGCAGGCTTTTCTCTGCCATAGCGGCGAGTCTTGAGCACCACGGAGTGGTTTTGTCTCATCGAGAGCAGGTGGTAGATCAGTTCAAAGTGGTCCACGTAATCGACTGCGCTGATCGCTGTAAGGAAGGAGAAGTCCAGGTCTGACGATTCCTTCAGGAAACTGGCAACGCGCAGTAGGCTTTCCGGCTCAACCCAAACATCGGTTGCGTTCCACTCGGTGGATGCGCCTGGATGGGCCTTGTTGATCTGCGTGGCTACGTCGACACCAGAGAGGACTCTCGTCATTGGGAGCCCGCCGCCGTGCCCTGAAGTGAGTAGCGCTTGATCTTCTCGTGCAACTGCATGATGCCGTACAAAAGAGCATCGGGGCGTGGGGGGCACCCAGGGACATAGACGTCCACTGGGATGATGTGATTGACGCCAGGCACTACCGCATAGGAATCGTAGTATGGTCCGCCGCTGGTTGCGCAGACGCCCATCGAGATTACCCACCGGGGCTCTGCCATCTGGTGGTAGACGCGCTCAATGGCCGGAGCCATCTTCCAGGTCACAGTGCCCGCTACGATCATGAGGTCGGCCTGCCGCGGCGACGCTCGAAACGCCTCCATGCCGAATCGAGAAATGTCGAACCTGGACATCGCGCTGGCCATCATCTCGAAGGCGCAGCAAGCGAGGCCGAAGGAGAGCGGGAATACCGATGATTTGCGGCCCCAGTTGAGCAGGGCGTCGATGGAGGTTACCGCAAGATTCCGTTTCAGATCGTCCGGAACCTCGACCAACGGCTCCGCCAGGGGTTCAGTGTTGGTTGCCTTGAGTTTATTGACGTACGCGCCCTCTTCGCGGTCAATGTCCCAGGTGGTCTCATGAAGAGGAACGGCCAGTCGACTGGGATCCAGAGCGTGGGTATCCATTTTTAACTCCACTCCAGGCTACCCTTGCGCCACGCGTAGAGCCAGCCCGTGAGCAGGATGCCAATGAACACCGCCATCTCGACGATAGCGAAAACTCCAAACTCCCGTGACATATATCCGAAGCGGGAGGCCCAGGGAAAAACGAAGACCACCTCCACGTCGAACACGACAAATATCAGAGCGAATGAGTAGAAGCGAAAATTGAAGCGGCTCCACGTACCCGATAGGGTCTCGAAGCCGCACTCGTATATGCTATTTTTTATGGTATAGGGCTTGTTGGGACGGACTTTGAGCAGCGACAGAGTCCAGGACATGATCAGCATGCTCACAGGGATCCCAACGGCAATCGCAGCAAAGACCGCTAGGAGCCCGTACTGGCGAAAATAGTCGTCAAGCATGGCCCCACCGCAGGTACAGGTTCATACGGTGGGGAATATAGCATAGGCAATAGGACGTTGCAAGTGAAATCTGTAACAATCGGCGGCGTTCATGTTGACACGTATCACCGCCGATGCTAGGATTCGCGCCATCGTTATACGATGTAGTCCCGGGCTGCTCTACCCGCCTTAGCCCCGGCTTCACACACTGCCAGCGAGGTCGTCGCGTAGTCACGGAGCCGGGCGAAATCGGTGAGGTCTACCCCTTGAGCAATCCCGCACTCGACACTGAAGCATCGCGGGCCCTCCCCGAAATCTTCCACCGACACAAGCCGGAGATCGACGCTGCGCTCCGAAAAGGGCTCGCCGAAAGCCCTCTCCAACTCTACCAGATGCTCCGGTACTCAATGGGCTGGTCGGATGTCTCAGGCAACCCTACCGTCGCTACAGAGGGCAAGGCGCTGCGTCCGACATTATGCCTGCTGGCCTGCGAAGCGACGGGCACTCCCGCAGAGATGGCGATGCCGGCGGCCGTTTCCGTTGAGTTCATCCACGACTTTTCCCTTATCCATGACGAGATCCAGGACCTCGACGACGTACGCCATCACCGGCCGACACTCTGGGTAGTGTGGGGCAAGGCGAAGGCCCTCGTCGCGGGCAACGCCCTTAGGACCATCGCCGACCAGTCGCTTCATAATCTGCTCGAGGGCGGTCTGAGCGTGACCGCAGCCCTGGAGGCCAACGCGCTGCTCACCGCAGGTTATCTGGAGATGATCGAGGGCCAATATATGGACCTCCACTTCGAGGGGCGCACCGACATCACCCTCCCCGACTACATGGAGATGATCGCGCGCAAGACCGGTGCCCTGATCAGGTGTTCGTTGGTCATCGGCGCCACTGTCGGCACCCGCGATCCCGCGATCGTGGAGGCGTTCCGACAATGCGGCGAGTCTCTGGGCCTGGTTTTCCAGGTGCGCGACGATCTACTAGGGGTCTGGGGCGATGAGGCATCTACAGGGAAGCCGGTCGGAGCAGATCTGCGTCGTAAGAAAAACACCTTCCCTGTCGTATACGCCATGTCGGAGGCCAAGGGCAAGGACGGCGATACCCTCCGCCGAATCTACGGCCAAGAAACTGTGGCCGATAGGGATATCGCCACTGCTCTGGAGATCATGGAGGGAGCCGGGGCGAAGCAGTACGCCGAGGACCTGGCCTCTGAACACTGCGAACGGGCAATCGACGCGCTGTCAGCCGTCGAGCTGGACCCTCGAGCGATGAAGGACATCAAAGAGGTAGCGAATTTCTTTTTGGTCAGGGAGCACTAGGGCTTTCAGTGAGCACGGTGACGCTTCGCTCCTCAGAATGACAGTCTGACTCGGTCACGCGAAGGGGCGAAAGCCAGACGCGTGATCTGAGTACATCCACTGAATACTATTTCGCCCTGAAACTGGCGGGCTACGAGTCGGACGATCCCAGTATGGTCAAGGCGAGGGAGTTCATAGTATCCAAAGGCGGCGTACCGAACCCGCGGGTGTTCACCAAGGTGTGGCTATCCCTGTTCGGACAGTGGGATTGGGACGGTGTGCCATTCATGCCTGCTGAGATGATGGTGCCAAACTGGTCTCCAATCAACATCTACGACTTTGCGAGCTGGGCCAGGGCGACTATAGTGCCAATGATCATTCTGCTGGATCGCAAGCTGGTTCGCGAGATACCGGCGCGTGCGCACATCGATGATCTGTACCCGCTGCCTCGGTCCGAAACGAATTACACGATCGGGCGGCCAAAAATATTAGTGGGTTGGCAGGCTCTGTTCTACGCCGGCGACGGCCTGCTGCGCCGCCTCGACAAGCTGCCCTGGAAGCCAACACGCGGCCAGGCCACCAAACGACCCGAGCAGTGGGTATTGGAGCACCAGGAGGCCGATGGAAACTGGGGCGGGATCCAACCTCCCTGGGTATACTCCCTCATGGCGCTCTCATGGCTGGGCTACCCATCCGATCACCCTGTGATAGCCAAGGGCATGGCGGGCTTCGAGAATTTCGCTATTGAAGAGGGTGATACGCTCAGCATACAGGGCTGTGTGTCGCCGCTGTGGGACACGGGTCTGGTCATGATCGCCCTGCTCGACTCCGATCTTCCTGCCAGCCATCCAGCAATGGTGTTGGCAACCAAGTACCTAGTAGACGAGCAGATCGTGAACGGCGGCGACTGGCAGGTCTGGGCCAGGGGGGTCCCGCCCGGGAGCTGGGCTTTCGAATTTCACAATGACGTTTATCCTGATATCGACGACCCGGCCGAGATCATCATGGCCCTGGACCGGACCGACGGCACTCCGGAAGAGGCAAGGCCGGTTGCTATCGATCGCGCTGTTACCTGGACGCTGGGGATGCAGTGCGACAACGGGGGTTGGGCCGCCTTCGACAAGAACAACACAAAGACGATCATCGCCAAGATTCCTTTTGCAAACTTCGGCGAGGCCATCGACCCGCCAAGCGTTGACGTGACCGCCCATGTCCTCGAGATGCTGGGGCAGCTTGGATACCACGCGGAGGACCCGGCGGTTAACAAGGCGTTGCGTTATGTTTTGTCCGAGCAAGAGGAGGCCGGCCCGTGGTTCGGTCGCTGGGGCGTCAACTACATCTATGGTGCGGGAGCGGTGCTACCCGCTCTGGACGCACTCAATTCGACATGTCGAGTGAGCCCGTCAGGCGCGCGGTCCGCTGGTTGGTAGATTACCAAAACGCCGACGGCGGCTGGGACGAAAGCTGTATATCCTACGTTGATCCGGACGCCCGAGGTCGTGGGCCGAGCACGCCCTCGCAGACGACGTGGGCACTGCTGGCCCTTATCGCGGCTGGTGATGAGGGCAGTGCTGCGGCGGAGCGCGGTGTACGTCATCTCGTCGAGACTCAGCGCGACGGCGGCTCCTGGGACGAAGCATACTTTACGGGTACAGGGTTCCCTGGATACGGTGTGGGTCAGCGTCTCGAGCGAAATCCCTCTCAGGACGATCCGAGATCCCAGAGCGAGGAGATGTCGGCCGGTTTCATGATCAACTATCACTTGTACCGCAGCTACTGGCCGCTGATGGCTCTGGGTAGGTACCGAACACGGAGGATGGGCAGAGCGCGCAGGGGTTACTCATCGGCGGCTGCCGGAGGGGTGGGGCGAGTTTGACGAACAGTGTATATTATATGCGGCCATAGGGCAGGCTGGTAATATGGCGTGTGCAAAAGGGCAAAGCCCTTAGTTTGCGCCAAGCCGAGCAGGTGCCCGGGCCGGCGCAGTGACGCGCGGGAGAGGAATGGGAATGAAAGTGAGCGAGGCTTCAATCAGTACTTGTGTCTTCACGATGCCCGTGGAGTCGACTACTGAGCCAGAGTTTATCGACGTTACAGACACCGTTGCGGGCTACGTTCGAGAGTCCGGTATCCAAAATGGCTTCTGCCTCGTGTTCTCAAAACACACGACAGCCGCTATCACGATTCAAGAGAATGAACCGCTCCTACTGCAAGACCTGAGCAAGCTTCTCGAGACCTTTTCGCCGAGGAGAGCGAGCTACAGCCATAATGACTTCGCCGTGCGCACCGTGAACATGCACGAAGACGAGTGCCCGAACGGCCACTCACACTGCCGCCACCTGATCCTCGGCTCAAGCGAGACCATCCCCGTGATCGACGGCGCCCTGGCCCTTGGACAGTTTCAGCGCCTGTTTGTGGTCGAGCTAGACGAAGAGTCACCCAACCCAAGAGAGATCCTCGTACAGTTAATGGGGGTGTAGCCCTGTGAAGGGGCTCGCCTCGGGCAGCGAGGACGGCGTCACCGTCGAACAGGCCTATGCCCGATGCGCCTTGCTGGCGCAGACTCACTACGAGAACTTCACAGTCGGATCGTGGTTGCTTCCCCGGGACAAGCGTCCACACATGTACGCCATATACGCATACTGCCGCGGTGTCGACGACCTTGGCGATGAGTATGAAGGCAACCGGATGGCCGCCCTTGACGCCTGGGAAGAAGACCTGGAGCGTTGCTACGACGGCACCCCGAGCCATCCATTCATGGTCGCGCTGCAACAAACAATCCGCGATTTCGACATCCCGATAGAGCCATTCCGGATGCTGGTCAAAGCGAATCGCATGGACCAAACCGTCACCCGGCACCAGACCTACGACGACCTAGAGCGCTACTGCCAGCACTCCGCGAATCCGGTGGGGCACCTCGTGCTCTACTTGTTCGGATACCGTGATGAGGAGCGCCAAGCGCTGTCAGACCATACATGTACCGCACTGCAGCTCACCAACTTTTGGCAAGACGTCGCCCGTGATTACGAGATGGGCCGGGTGTACCTTCCGGTGGAGGATATGGAGCGCTTCGGCTATACCGAAGATATGCTCTCCGCTGGGGAGTTCAACTCCCAGTTTGGCGACATGATGGCCTTCGAGGTTGAGCGTGCGAGAGACCTGTTTCGCCGCGGCCTGGCGCTCGTCGACACCCTGGACGGACGACTGAAACTGGACGTAACACTTTTCAGCTGCGGCGGTTCCAGGATACTGGACGCTATCCAGAAGCAGGGCTATGACGTCCTGGGCCGGAGGCCAACAATATCGAAGGCCGCCAGGGCGTGGCTAATGCTCTCAACGACAGTCCGGCTGAGGTTGGGACTCGGCGTCTGAGCGACGAGGGCCGGCATGTGCCGCCAATAGACCTACCATTCGACTAATTACCCTTAGCCTCCACATTGCCGGTGGCCATGGACGGTGACAATGGCGACGGAACTAGACAGGGCGTACGATCTTTGCCGTCGGATCACCAAGTCTGAGGCGAAGAATTTCTACTACGCATTCCGCACCTTGCCCCACCGAAAGCGGAGGGCCATCTACGCGGCGTATGCGTTCTTTCGCAGGGTAGACGACGTAGTGGACGGAGACGCCTCCGTCGACGTTAAGCGAAAGCAGCTCGAACAGGCCCGCACTCTCATGGACCCCGATCGCAGCGTTGACGGCCCTGACCTTGTGCTCCTGGCGCTCAAGCATGCCATCGATGAGCACTCCATCCCAACAAGCTACTTCGGAGATTTCGTTGACGGTATGGAGATGGACCTAGTCCAGACACGGTATCGCGACTTCGAAGAGTTGAGGCGTTACTGCTACGGTGTAGCATCCGCCGTAGGACTCATCAGTATTGCCGTTTTCGGCTATACGGACCCTAAGGCAGAGGAGTATGCTGTCGATCTTGGCCTTGCTATGCAATTGGCCAACGTCCTCAGAGACATCGGAGAGGACGCTGGCCGCGACCGCATCTACATCCCCACCGACGAACTCTCGGCCTACGGATACTCTGAGACCGATCTTCTCTCCGGCACAACCAACGACGCCTTCCGCGAGCTAATGAGCTTCCAGGTCGAGCGCGCAAGACAGTACTTCAGAAGTGGACTCAAGCTGATTCCCCTGGTGTCGGCCGAGTCCAGGGCGTGCCCGTCTGCGCTTGCCGGTGTATATAGCGCTATCCTCGACCGCATCGAGACGTCGGAGTACGATGTGTTCTCGCGCCGAATCGGCCTCAGCCCCGTCGAAAAACTCTTAATGGTGGCACGACTATGGGCGACGAGCCGCATACCGACGGCCCTGCTCAGAAAAGGGTAGTAGTCCTTGGGGGCGGTCTCGCAGGGCTCTCGACCGCCTTGCAGCTGATCGACCGGGGTTTCGCCGTCACGCTCATCGAAAAGCGTCGTTTCCTGGGAGGGCGCGCGTTTTCATTCTTCGACCCCAAAGAGCAGGTCGAGATCGACAACGGGCAGCATGTGTTCCTGGGCTGCTGCACCTACTACGTCGACTATCTGCGCACAATAGGGGCTACCGACAAGACCTACCTTCAAGAAAGGTTGAAGGTGGTCGTCATAAAAGACGGCAAGCGTGGCACGATCGGCTCTACACCGTGGATGGGCAGGTTGCACCTATTCCCTTCGTTCTTAAGCTACCCTCATCTGGGTGTCTCGGACAAGTTGCGGGCGATATATGGATTGGCGTCCATGGCGCTGACGCGCCGCAAGGACGGGCCCTCATCGCGGGACCGTGAGACTGCCTACGACTGGCTCAAGCGGCACGGGCAGAGCGACAGAGCCATTTCCGCATTGTGGAATTTGATCCTGCTCCCTTCGCTCAACGACGATGTCCGAGACGCGAGTGCGGACATGGCGATCATGCTCTTCCAGGCTGGCCTGTTGAAGGGGCCCCGGGAGGCAGCTATCGGGCTATCCAGCGTCGGGCTTACCTCATTGAACGGCGATCCAGCTCGCGAAATACTGACCCAACGCGGGGCGGGCATCGCCCTGGGTAAGACCGTCCGGTCTATCGCTGTCGACAATGGACGAGCTACGGGCATCGTGCTTTCGGACGGCAGTACGGTCGAGGCTGACGCTTACGTCAGTGCCCTGCCATTTGGGGTGCTGCTCGACTCCCTGCCAGAGGATGTCAGCGGAAACGCGTTCTTCTCCAGGGCTGCAACTCTCGGCTCATCGCCCATCGTGGGCGTACATCTCTGGTACGACAGACAGATTATGGATGAGGAGTTCGTCGCGTTCCTGGATAGTACCGTGCAGTGGGTGTTCAACAAGAGTCGCATCCAGGGGACGACCGGCAAAGCAGATGGACAGTATGTGTGCATATCCCTCTCCGGCGCATGGCAGTTTATCGACAGACCGAAAGATGAGCTTGCCGTCGAGTTCATCGCTGAGATGGAGAGGCTATTTCCGAGAGCCGCCGGCGCCCGGATCGTGCGTTCCCTTGTGGTGAAGGAGCCTCAAGCCACATTCAGTGCGGCCCCAGGAGCAGCAGAGGGAAGGCTGCCACACACCACGCCCATACGAAATTTGTTCCTGGCCGGGGATTGGACAGACACCGGGTGGCCGTCGACGATGGAGGGGGCGGTACGTAGCGGCGTATTCGCGGCGGAA
>CAJWER010000071.1 GCA_913030785.1 uncultured Chloroflexota bacterium
CTGGGCGCCCGCCGCCTGCCCCAGCGCGTGAACGCGTTCCGATGCAGCTTCGCTTTGACTGATTTCCTCGTTGGTCGCGCGCGCGACCGCGGCGGGGATGGTCTTGTGATAGGGGGTTGCCGCGATCGGGTCGCATTCGTCGCTTGCCGTAAGGCGGTTGATGCGCGGGCCGGCGATAACCGCGGCGCCGGTCGCGTCCTTGATCTTCATGCCGTAGCCGTGCGGCAGTGCGATCATGCCCGGTCGCATGCGGTCGTTGGCTTCGGCGCGGACGGTGAGCCGGCCGGTGCGGGTCTCGACCGAGATTCCGCATCCGACCCCGCAGTAGGAGCACGCCGTACGGGTCAGTGCCGGCGAATCAACTGGGGCTGCCATGTTCTCCTAGCGTGCATCATTTCGGCTCGGCTCACACCCCGACCTGACCCATGCGGGTGCTCTTGCGGATGTAGAAGAACCAGGTCACCACCAGCAACAGGAGGAAGAATCCGACATAGAACTGCAGGGCGGGCTGGATATTGCCGAATTGAGACTTCGACCAGGCGTAGGCCAGGGGAACGATGAACCCGCCGAATGCGCCCACCGAGGAGATGATGCCCAGCGCTCCCGCGGCCTGGCGGCGCATCTGCACCATCGCCATCGGATGCCTGAGGCTGTCCGTATCGGTCTCCAGCGTCAGTTCGTCGGCGAGCTCCAGGGTCAGCGTATCGTAGAGGCCGATCGTCTGGATGATGCTGGCGATCTCGTGGTACCCATCGGGCCTCTTTCCGAGGACCTCCAGGGTGAGGTTTATCTTGGCGTGGGCTTGTAGCTCTATTGGGTGCATGTCGGTAGTCGGGGCAGCGAGATTTCGGAGCCCTTCCCCATTCTCAAGAAAATAGAATCATATGTATATGTGAGGGGTACCCCCACACTCGCAGCCCTTCGGCTTCGCTCAGGACAGGCGATGGGGCTGTGCCCCTCTGCACACCCACTTTCAGCAGCCTGCGCACGCACCCCCGCCCAACTAGACGTGCACGGCACTCGTGAGCAGGCTTGACCACTCGTCGATGGTCAATGTCTGGGCCCTTCGCCTTGGGTCTATTCCTGCCTCGAACAACATCACCTCAGACTCTGTGGGAGGGATACCCAGACCGACCGCAAGCGAATTGCGGATCTGCTTTCTGGGTGTGCTGAACCCTGCGCGCACGACCGCAAAGAATTTTTCGGGGGGGTCCATCGGCACGATCGGCTCGTCGTAGACGTCGATTCGGACGACGGACGACGTGATCTTGGGCTGCGGCTTGAAGGCGCGTGGAGGGACACTGCAAACGACACGTGGCTTCCCGTAGACCTGGGTGGCGACGGACAGAATCGACATCTTGCCCGGGATGGCGCACATCGTCCGCGCAACCTCGCGTTGCAACATGACGACCATCACTCTGGGCTTGTGTTCCGCCTCAAGGAAGCGGCGGATGATCGGGGAGGCCGCATAGTAGGGCAGGTTGGCGACTAACTTGTAGGGTTTCCCGACCGGCACCAGGGTATCGATGTCCACTTCGCGGGCATCGGCCTCTACGACGGTAACTCGGGGCTCCTCATCGAAGGCGTCAGAGAGGCGCTGGGTCAGTTCGCCGTCGATCTCGATGGCGACGACCCGGCCCACTCGCTCGGCCAACCCGCGTGTAAGGAATCCACGGCCCGAGCCGATCTCCAGGACAACGTCGTCGGGAGCCAGGTCGGCTGCGGCCAGGATCCGTGCCCGCACGCGGGTGTCGACCAGGAAATTCTGACCCAGGGACTTCTTGGGAGGCGGTGGGCGGCTTTCGAGTGTAGCCAAGGTTTTAGGAGGCGCGTTCCCTGACGAGCACGGCAGTCACCTCTCGGCCACCGAACGGCGTAGGCGGCGTGGTCAGCGTCAGGGTGTCTTCAGAAAGTGCAAAGAATCGCCGCTGCGGGACGCCCTGCCAGTTGGGGAACAGACTCATATCAACCTTGTGGGTGACGTAGCTATCTGCCTCGTTCACGTCATAGACGCCGAAGTAGGCGATGTAGCCCGTGTACGCCGCTCGGATTTCATCGTCGGTGCCGTCCCGCATGTCGCCTGAGGCGAACTCAGGGCGTTCTGAGCGAGCCAGTTGCACGGAGAAGTTGCCGTTGGCATCGTAGATCAGCACACCGCAAGGGTCAACGCCAAAGGGCTGGCTAAACGCGCCTTCGGAGGGGCGCATCTCGAAGCTGAGGAGCCGCCAGGTTCCCAACAGATCCGATAGCACAGCTACCTCCAAATGTCTCTTCCAAGCCCAATACTCAACATCAAAGACGCAAAACCCTCCCAGGGGTTCTGCGCAGTTCTCGGGGGTTGGCCGTGCACCTCCGGTTCGATCGCCCACGAAAGCATACCGTTTGGGGATGGCTCAAGCCAGGCACTCCTACGGCACCCGGAAGCCACTGCTTACCGCTGCTTCCTTCCGGACCTGACGGGATTCACAGGTTTCCGCCGCGTAGGACCCGGCTCTCAACACCACCGACCAAGGGCAGTGGCCTCAAGGGTTAGACCTCAAAGGAGGAATTCAGCCTCGCTAGAGCGGATTGCGAGTACAGGGCACCGCTATCTCCCCGCTTAGCACGGCCAGATTTAATGGTAGTTGACGGGTGTTCAGGGTGTCAACGAGCGGGGCGGGGAGTCAAACGGTCCTGGCGATCATTGCCGCCAGGTAGCCCGCACCGAAGCCGTTGTCGATGTTCACCACGCTAACTCCGGGGGCGCAGCTATTGAGCATCGCCAGTAGCGCCGTCATCCCTCCGAAGGTGGCGCCGTATCCGACGCTGGTAGGCACCGCAATGACCGGCGCCTCGACCAGCCCACCGACCACCGAGGGCAGCGCGCCCTCCATGCCGGCGACTGCGACGACGACCCGTGCCTCCTGAAGTACGTCCAGAGAGGCCAGCAGCCTGTGCAGGCCAGCCACGCCCACGTCAAGAAGCTGGGTAACCCGGCAACCCATCAACTCCGCCGTAACAACGGCCTCCCTGGCCACCGGGGCGTCCGAGGTGCCACCCGAGGCAACCACGACCCCGTCGACCTGATCGTGTTCCGAGCGACGGTCGACGACAATGGTGCGTGCAGTCCCGTCATAGATGGCGCCGGGGACCTCGGCGGCCACCGCTTCAAAGGCCTCCGGCGAGGCCCGAGTCACCAGCAGTGTATCTCCGCCCTTCAGCAGGTCCCTAGCCAGGATCGCCACCTGAGCGGGCGTCTTGCCCTGGCCGAATACGACCTCCGGGAATCCCGTCCGCAGCGCGCGGTGATGGTCCACCTTGGCGAATCCCAGGTCATTGAAGGGCATCGAGCGCAACTCAGCCACCGCGGCCTCTGTCGTGATTTGGCCGGCCTTGACCTCGTCCAGGAGCCTGCGAAGACGTGGCTCGTCGATTTCTTGCACCTCTTGAGTGTGTCTTGCCTGGCGTTCGAGGGGCGCCGCCTGCTCATCGCAGTATAGGAGGCGGCCACGGGCCGCGTAAAGCCGCCCTCCATGCCTAGCCGTTCATGATATGATTCCGGCTACGGATATGGCTACTTCAACGGACACCGTCGAGGGCAAGCGGCAGACACTCGAATCTGCCCTGAGGGACATGGGGTCGGTCCTCATCGCCTATTCAGGAGGGGTCGATAGTACCTACCTGGCCGCCGAGGCCAACCGGGTGCTGGGGCCTCGCGCCCTATCGGTGACGGCTCAGTCCCCAAGCCTTGCGCCATCCGAACTGAGAGACGCAAAGGCAGTGGCCAAAAGGCTGGGGCTTAACCATCGAGTAATCCAAACACTTGAGGTCGAGCGGGAAGATTACAGCGCCAACGACACCAACCGCTGCTATTTTTGCAAAGACGAGCTATACACGACAATGACCGGGCTCGCCAATGATGAGGGCTACGCCTTCGTCGCCAACGGGGCGAATGTCGACGACCTGGGGGACTTCCGACCGGGTCTGGGCGCCGCCAAACGACACGGGGTACGAGCCCCTCTGGTCGAGGCCGGGCTCACCAAGGACGAAATCAGAGAGCTGTCGCACGACATGGGGCTGCCCACCTGGGACAAACCCGCCCAGGCGTGTCTCTCGTCCCGGATCCCTTACGGCACCCCTGTCACGATCGAGTCCCTGGACCGGATCGCCAAGGCCGAGGAGTTCCTGCATGGCCTGGACATTAAGCAGCTAAGGGTGCGCCATCATGGCTCCGTGGCGCGAATCGAGGTCGAAGCGTCGGATCTCGCCCTGCTGGTGCAGGACGACGTGCGTTCCGCGGTCTCCGAGCACTTCCGGTCCATAGGTTATGCATATGTGACCCTGGACATGGAGGGCTTCCGCTCCGGCAGTTTGAACGAGACCCTGGCCAGGCATGGAAAGGCCCCCTAGCTACCGATGCCAGGTTCCCACTCCACGCTGAAAATCGGGCTGATAGGCTTTGGCGGCTGGGCCACCAGCGCGTATGTCCCGGCGCTCCGCGAGCGCGACGACGTGGAGATTGTCGCCCTCGCTGCCCGTACTGAAACCACCCGCATGGCCGGACGTTCGCTATTGGGCAACGCGGTGCGTCTCTACAACAACTACCACGACCTGCTCGGGGACGCCGCCGTCGATGCCGTCATGATCGGCCTGCCCTCCGACAGCAGCACCGAAGCGGCGGGTGCGGCGTTGGATGCAGGCAAGCACATATTCCTCGAGCCGCCCTTCCCCGACGACGCCTCGGCCCCGGGGCTACTAGACAAGGCTGAGCGCACTCCGCATGTATTCCACGTGGACCTGGAGCTTAGATATCTTCCAGTGCTCCGACACCTCCGTGACATGGTCGAGCGCGGCGATTTCGGCAACCTGATGTCTATCGAAGTCAGGCACGTCTGCGACTGGTCGGCACGGCGAGACCCGGCCCTACCGGCGATGGCCCCGGGGCTCAGCACCTGGTACATCGATGCAATCGACTCCGTCGCCGACTCGTCGGCAACACGTGTAAAGCTGTTCACTGCCACACCGAGACACGAGGTTGGCAGGGCGCTGTTCCAGCTCTCCAACGGAGCAACCGGGGAGTGGGCCTTCGACCTGCGCAGCCCGGAGCCCTTCTCACTCACAATCGAGGTCATCGGCAGCGAGGGAGCGGCGTTCGCGGACCTGCTCTCTGGCGAGTATCGCCACCGGATCGGCGATGCGAACTGGACTGCAGGCGTCTTGGATTGCTCCCGGCCGACCCTCGGGTTCGTGGGGATGCGTGAGAGTGTCCACGCGTTTCTGGCCGCAGTGCAGGGGGACACACCCACTCTGTCGGGTGCGTCGACATACAAGCGCATCCATTCGATGCAAAGTGCTATGCACACCTAGTCGTTCGGGGCTGGACCAGGAGGGGAACAGTGACATCGTCGACGCCTGATCCGGAAACGGCAAAATACGTTGAGTCTACCCCGACATCCAGAGAGCTCCAGGATGAGGCGGAGCAGTACCTGCCGGGGGGCAGCTCCCGGGGCACGGCCTACTTCGCACCGTATCCGATTTTCGTCGAGCGCGGGGAGGGGCACTACATCCACGACGTGGACGGCAACCGGTACCTCGACTTCATGCTCAACGCCACCAGCCTGATCATGGGCCACGCCCACCCCGAGATCACGTGGGCCCTGTCCGAGCAGGCAGCCAGAGGGGTCGCCTTCAGCGGCCCCACCGCGGTGCAGATCCGACTGGCCGAGATGTTGTGCGAAAGGATTCCTTCGATGGAGCTTGTGCGCTTTACGAGCTCCGGCACGGAGGCCACGCTGAACGCTATCCGCGTCGCCCGCGCCTATACCGGGAAACATGGCATCGCGAAGTTTGAGGGCGGCTACCACGGCTCCCATGAGTATGCCTCCATTAGCGTCCACCCCGCAGCGGACGAGTTGGACCCCGACGGGCCGACTGCCGTCCCAGAGTTCCCAGGCATGCCCCCGTCGGTCGCCGAAGAGGTTGTCGTGCTGCCGTACAACGATCTCGACGCCTGCGAGGCCATACTCGGTGAACGCCACAAGGGTCTGGCCTGCGTGATCATGGAGGCGGTGGTCTCCAACTTCGGCTACGCCCCCGCGGAGATCGGCTTCCTGCGAGGAATGCGCGACCTGACTCGCGATCTAGGCATGCTGCTGGTGTTCGACGAGGTCCAGAGCCTGCGCATCACCCCGGGCGGCGCACAGGAGATGTTTGGCGTCGAGCCCGACCTGACGGCTTTGGGCAAGATCATCGGCGGAGGGATGCCTGCGGGGGCCTTCGGCGGACGCCGGGACATCATGTCGCTCTTCGATCCTGGACGCGGCGCGGATGCGATCCCGCATGCGGGCACCTTCAATGCCAACCCGATGACGATGACCGCAGGCGAGACCACGATGCGACACCTCACGCCCGAAGTGTACGAGCGCATGAACCGCCTGGGCGGCATGCTGCGCGCCAAGCTGCAGTCGGTGTTCGACGAGATGGATATGCCCGTTCAGGTGACGGGAATCGCGTCCTTTTTCGGCATACACTTCACCGACGCGCCGGTCACGGACTACCGTTCCATGCTCGCCGGTGACCAGTGGATGACCAAGGCGCTATTTACGGGCCTGCTCAACGAGGGCATCCTGCTTCAGCAGAGTTGCGCGGGTTCGCTGTCCACGCTAACCACCGAAAGGCACGTCGATGGGCTTGTGGACGCGGTGCGACGTGTCGTGGGGAGGGTCCGGGAGTAGACCTGACTGCTGAAATTCAAAATGGCAACGAACTACCCCATGTCACCCTGAGCGGATGCGAAGGGTCTGGGGAGGCGGGGTTCTCCTAGACCACCGAGGGTGCGTGGCCCCCACCCCAGATACTTCGTCGGGGGCCTCCTCAGCATGACGCAAGGCTGCATTGGAGCATAGCCAGATTCCAGTTAGAAGACAGAGGAGAGCAAAGTGAGCGTTAGAGCACCCGAGGCGATCGGTACAAATCTGCAGCTATTCATGGATGACCATTGGATCGCCACCTCCGACGGGGCACAGCGTCGCATGCACCCGGCGGTAAAGTGCAACGCCGCCATCCTCCCCGAGAACCCCTGGGAGATGGGCTACGTCGGCGGCATGTCCACGGTGAAGGATGGCAACATCTACAAGGCCTGGTACACATGCGACGACGCCTCGATCTTCGACGACCCGAAGATATCGTGGTTCAGGAAGACCGCCTACGCCGAGAGCCTCGACGGGATCACCTGGGCCAAGCCCCGTGTCGGGCTCCACGAGTTCGAGGGCTCCAAGGACAACAACCTAGTGTGGATGGGCCCAAGCGGGGTGCTGGGCGTATTCCTCGACACCAATCCGGATGCGAAGGAGGAGGAGCGCTTCAAGGCGGTGGGTATCAGACGGGAGGGTAAGGAGCTGGTCGTCGTGGCACTGGCCTCTCATGATGGCAAGGATTGGAGCATCATGCAAGACCCCATCCTCACCGAGGGGCCTTTCGACACGATGAACATCCCTTTTTGGGACGAGGTCCGGGGCGAGTACGTGGTCTACACCAGGGCGGTCGCCGGGGAGGGCAGCTTTATCGGCGGCGTGCGCTGGATCAGGCGGACGACCTCGAAGGATTTTCGTAACTGGACCGGATTTGAGGCGATTGTGGCGGGTGACACGCCCTTCGAGCACCTGTACACGAGCGCCTGCGTCCCATACGAGCGCGCCCCAGGAACCTATTTGATGTTCCCGTCCAGGTACGTGCCTGAGCGCACTCCTGACCCAGACTGGTACGGAGGAAAGGGCGTCAGCGACATCGTGTTCATGTCGAGCCGTGATGGCATCAACTTCGACCGCAGCTTCATGGAGGCGTTCGTGCGCCCCGGGCCTGACAAGAACAACTGGCACGAGCGGGCGATCTACATGGAGCGAGGGATCCACCAGACCTCTCCCACCGAGATATCGCTGTACGGCATGGAGGGTCTCAGGACGCGGTCGGTGAATGTGCGCCGATACACGGTTCGGACCGACGGTTTCGTCTCGGTAAATGCGGGGGCGTCGGGTGGCGAGTTTACTACTCACCCCATGACCTTCACGGGAGGCTCGCTGGAACTGAATTTTTCGACTTCGGCGGTCGGCAGCGTGAGGGTCGAGATCCAGGACGCCGACAGCACGCCGTTGCCGAAATTTGCGATGGCCGACTGTCCCGACCACTTTGGCGATGATATCGAGGGCGGGGTTACCTGGCATGGTGGCGGCGACTTGAGCGGCCTGGCGGGAAAGCCGGTCCGTCTTCGTTTCGCTCTGAAGGATGCCGACTTGTACGCGTTCCGGTTCAGCGGGTAGTCAGAGGGCTAGGCGGGTCACGAGGCTCGCCGTGCCCTCGGTCTGATTCTCGCCGCCTCGTACATCTCAACAAACTCGGCCACGGATGTGCGTGCGATAGCGCTTCCAATCACGTCCAAGAGCAAGTCTACCAGCCTCTTGAAGCGCACACACGACTTGCCCTTATCGAGTGGCTTGCCAGGCGATGTGTACTTATCGACGAACCAGCGTTAGGCCGCCTGGTCGCCGTAGATATTCATCAGGTACAGGGACATATAGGATTTTTGGGAAGCAAGTTGGGCATATACCGACGGGTGCCCGTTGTAAGTCACGGGGTACTCTTCCAGTGGAATCACGTACGCAATCATGCCGTGTTGCATGGTCTCGACATACCCAGTCGGCAGATGTGAGAGGATCACGTCCCGTACGGCGGCGATGGACTCTCGCCGGTCCGGCGTTAACTCAGCCAGGTACTCCTCGGCCGTTTCGGCGCCGCTCTTTGCAAATCTGAGGTGCCACCCTTCCAACGCAACTACTCTTGCATATGACCCTACCGCAGGCCAAGCGCGTCGATGACGGTGTCCATGTCCTTGTCGCCGCGGCCGCTCAGGCAGACCAGGACCGTCTCGTCCTTGCCCAGGGTCGGCGCCAATTTGGATGCATGGGCGATGGCGTGGGCAGACTCCAGCGCGGGTATGATGCCCTCGGTGCGGCAGAGTAGCTGGAAGCCTTCCAGCGCCTCGTCGTCGGTGATGCTTACATATTCGGCGCGTTCAGTGTCCTTGAGGTAGCTGTGCTCCGGGCCGACGCCAGGGTAATCGAGGCCAGCCGAGATGCTGTGGGCCTCTATCACCTGGCCATCCTCGTCCTGGAGCAAATACGACATGCTACCGTGGAGGACCCCGACGCTCCCGGCGGACAGCGTAGCCGAGGAGCGGCCTCCGTCCGTGCCTTCGCCGCCCGCCTCGACGCCGACGAGCCGGACATCCTCGTCCGGGACAAACTCATAGAACAGGCCGATGGCGTTGCTACCTCCACCCACGCAGGCAACTGCGTAACCTGGCAAGCTGCCGGTAGCCTCCACGAACTGCGACCTGGCCTCACGGCCTATGACGGACTGGAAATCCCGGACCATCATCGGGTACGGGTGGGGTCCCACGACGCTGCCGATCAGGTAGTGGGTGGTCTCGACGTTGGTAACCCAGTCACGGATGGCCTCGTTGATGGCGTCCTTCAGGGTCCGGCTGCCCGAGCCGACCGGCTCGACGCTGGCCCCAAGCAGCTTCATGCGATGGACATTCAGTGCCTGCCGCCGCATGTCCTCTTCGCCCATGTAGACGATGCACTCCTGCCCCAGCATGGCGCACACGGTGGCAGTCGCCACGCCGTGTTGGCCTGCGCCCGTCTCGGCGATGATCCGCTGCTTCCCCATGCGCTTCGCCAGAAGCCCCTGGCCGAGGGCGTTGTTGATCTTATGAGCGCCAGTGTGGGCCAGGTCTTCGCGTTTGAGGTATATCTGTGCGCCGCCAAGCTCACGGCTCAGGTTCTCCGCATAATAGAGGGGCGTCGGGCGGCCTACGTAGAGGCGCGAAAGACGGGCCAGTTCCCGCTGAAAGGCGGAGTCGGTCCTGGACTCTTCGAGTGCATTGGACAGTTCGTCCAGGGCCGGCATGAGCGTCTCGGGAACGAACCGGCCGCCGAACCTATCGAAGTGGCCCGTCTCGTCGGGTAGTGGTCTTTGTGTATTCATGCGTATTTCCTAGACCTTTTGAAGGCGCTTCCAATAATAGCAGACGGGTGCACCGAGACCTCGTTCTCCGAAGGCCTGGAATTCGACCTGGGTAGCCAACTGTGGCTATAATGGGGCACCTGTGGCGAGTCGCGGCACGGTGTGGTTCGACGGGCTCACCACGAGGGAAAACGTGTGAAGGAGTCCCTCGGGACAATCATGGGTTTGTCATTTTTCTCCACTTCCCTACCACGAACCACTAGATAGGATCGGAGACCGAGCCGATGGCCCGAGTACGAAAAATGTACTGGAAAGAGATACCTGTGCAGGTCCAGGCGGAAGACGCCTCTGGACAGGTATCCAAACCGCTGGACGACCGGTTCCAGCAGGGGGTCGATGCCATCTCAATGTTCGACGGCAGCGCGGGCACGGACGACTATCTGGACGCGTGGGAATGGGGCAACTACGAGGACGCAGACGGGAGTGCCGAGGCCGCGGCGACAGCACTCGCGGAAGACCTTAACAAGAACTTCCCCAGGGACTTCGTGAAACGAGTAAGGGAGTTGCACGACTCGGGCAAGAGGAATCCCGCGCCCGGGGCCGTCGACGACTGGAGCGCACATGGTACGGACTAGTGTGAAGCAAAGCCCACTCCTGGAACGGCTGCTGGACGGCGGAGTCCTCATCTCCGACGGAGCCACCGGTACATACCTCCAGTCCCACGGACTCGAGCCCGGTGGTTGCCCTGAGGAGTTTAACGCCAGCCACCCGGAGACGGTTCGGCAGATGGCTAAGGACTACTTCGACGCGGGATCAGACATGGTGCTCACCAACTCCTTTGGCGCGAACAAGTTCATGCTCAAAAAGTACGGCCACGGCGATCGCGTGGCCGAGTTCAACAGGCTGGCGGCACAACATGCCCGCAGCGCAGCGCCTCCGGGCGGGCTGGTGGCGGGATCGGTAGGTCCGTCAGGCGAGTTCCTGGAGCCCCTGGGCGAGGTCACTGAGGCTGAAATGCTCGAAGCGTTTAAGGATCAAGTGACGGCCCTCGCGGAAGGCGGCGCCGACGCCATACTTATCGAGACCATGACCGCCCTTGAAGAGGCCACTTTGGCCATCAGAGCAGTCAAGGAAGCCACCAATCTGCCAGTCATAGTGACAATGACCTACGACAAGGGACCGCGCGGCTTCTTCACAATGATGGGAGTCCAGCCAGAGCGCGCGGTGGTGGAGTTGCGGGAGGCCGGAGCGGACGTGACGGGTGCGAACTGCGGCAATGGTATCGACAATATGGTCGAGATCGCGAAACAGATGCGAAGCGCCACCGATGGCTACCTTCTAGTACACTCCAACGCCGGGATACCAGCTATTAGGAAGGGGCATATCGTGTACGACGAGACCCCCGACTACATGGCCGAGCGATTCAAGGAGCTGGCCGATCTCGGCATCAACATCCTTGGCGGGTGTTGCGGAACGACACCCAGCCATATCAACGCCCTGTCCCAGATCATCCGCGATGAGTAGCGCCTGAGGCGCGCATCCTCGGTATTTCAGGAGAGCGAAATGGACGGAGCCACGACGGGAAGCGTTTCGGGAGTCATTGAAACACTGGAGCGATATGGCCGGTGCCTGGAACTGGTACCTCTGGACCCGAACTTCAACGACATCTCGGTGGGCCTGTACGAGAAGGACGGCGTTGCCACCGTCTGGACCTTCAGCCGAATCGAGGGCGTCAAGGCGAGGATTCGCAAGATACGCGACCAACTGGTCGCCCTCGGCGGGTTTGAGGCGGTGGCCGATGCGCACAATCAGGTGCGGGCTTTCTGCGGGATCATCCACCCTCGTCCCACGAAGTTCCTCATGATGCAAGCGGTCGAGAAAGACCCCAACTTCTCGCTCCCTAAGGGGGAGGTTGCGGTAAAAGACCTGCGGACCGGGATGATGCTCGGGGTCGACTCCAAAGAGGTAGACGGACGAGTCGCCTACTACGTCAAGGCCGATGGTGAGGCCCCGAACAAGGCAGCTCGCTTGAGGGCCGTGACCTCCGGGTTCGTGCGCTATGGGGAGATGGACAAGACAGAAGACGGGGGCGTCTCCTTTATTTGCGGTCACCGTCACGACGAGTTGGTTCGATTGCTATTGCCATACGCCAGAAACGTGACCCGTGTCGAAGACATGCTGGAGGCGGACTCCCTCCGAGGGCAGATGACCACCGGCACCCTGGGATTCTCCCCACCTACGTAGGTTAAAAGGAAACAGATTTGCCCTTCATAGAGACTATGACCCCTCGCGAGCGCGTGATGGCTGCCCTTGCGGGTGAGCCCGTCGATCGGCCGCCTCTGTGTAACCCGACCAGCGTTTTTACGGTCGAATTGATGGATCTGGTGGAGGCGCCGTTCCCGGATGCGGCCCGTATCCCTGAGTTGTGCGCGCGGCTAGCAGCCACTGGCCACACCGAGTTGGGCTTCGACTCTACCTAT
>CAJWER010000072.1 GCA_913030785.1 uncultured Chloroflexota bacterium
GCATACGAGATAAGCTAGTGACTGGAGTTCAGACGTGTGCTCTTCCGATCTCAATGGAGGAGGGAGGTGCAGCTACAGACAATCCAACGGCGCAGACGCTACAACAGGACTCTCAGGGAGTTCGAAGTCTCCTCTTCATAATAATAATCTTCTCGGGTCCCAAAGTGTCCCCATGTTGCTCGTTGACAACACACACGAACCCCGCATGCTGAGATCTGCTACCGATATACTAGACCCGGCTATACTACCCCAGAGGCAGGGCTGCCTGACCGAGACGCCAAGCGAGATCAGCGCGAAAGAGAGCGTCAGAGACAGCATAGTGGACAATAGTGGACAAATCAGGGCATGGTCGGGGTACAGTAAGGCTCCCGGGGTATCCCAGGAGCCAGTCTACGATGTGGTGCAGGTGGTGCCGAAGGCCGGATTCGAACCGGCACGGGAAATAACTCCCAACGGTTTTTGAGACCGCCGCGTCTACCATTCCGCCACTTCGGCCAACCCGTGCGGCGCAGAGGCCAGAGACCCGAGTGCAACCGGGCAGCCCATGCCCCTCCAAACCGCGCCCTCAAATCTTACCATGCCGCAGCCTTCGGGCAACGGTCGTTGGTGTCACGGTCCTGGGTGGCAAATCATTGACATCACCCCGAGCATGGCAATATAATATTTTGTGAAATGAGACACGAAGATGACCTGTTCCACCTGTGTACGTACCCTCCATAGGGAGGGCCACGCATAGCGGTTAGTAACTGCAAGCTGCGCCCGTCTGACTCCACTTGTGTTAACGGGCGCAGCTTTTTGTTTGCCCTCGAACATGCTAGGTCGGACGGTGTTATTGCTGATAAACACACAGGGAAAAAGTAAAAAATGCTCAAAGAACGAGTTCGCGAGGACGTGTTGACCCTCGTCGACAGCCTCAATTTCGCGCAGAAAGTGGAGCGCTCTCTGGATCTGATCAGCGACGCATACCGTGAGTATGGTGACCGGTTGGTCGTGGCAAACAGCCTTGGCAAGGACTCCGTGGCGGTCTGGCACCTCGCCAAACGGGTGAGCCCGTCAATCGGCGGCTTCATCGTGACCACGCGGTACAAGCCAGCCGAGACCGTCGAGTTCATGCACCAGCAGGTGGCCCTCTATCCCGAGTTGAGGGTGTTCAAGAACGATAGCCCCCAACCGGAAAAGTTGTACCTGACCGATCCGGACCTTTGCTGCAACAACCTGAAGGTCCAGCCGACCCGCGAGGCGGTCCAAGCTATGGACGTCGACTGCTGGGTCACCGGACTTCGCTGCACCGAGGGCAGGACCCGCACCGACTTCCAGGAGGTCGAGGAACGGGACCAGGATCTGCTCAAGCTCAACCCAATTCTGCTCTGGCACGAGCGGGAGGTCTGGCAATACCTTGCCCTCCATCAGGTGGCCGTCAATCCCCTATATGCCCAGGGATATCGGTCGCTTGGGTGCGCTCCCTGCACGGCCATCAGCACAGGCCCGGACGAACGCGCCGGGCGCTGGCTTGGGACCTCCAAGTGCGGCGGGGAATGCGGTATCCATACACGTCCGCTGAAGGCCTCAGGTTCTCTGGCATTACCGATAGCTCCGATCGAGATATCAAGATGAACAGATTCAAGGGTCTGATTTCCCGCCTCATGAGTCTCTGGCTAGGGGATGGGAAGGAACTTCCCGGCGACTGGTACTAGTGCGAGGCAGGCCCAAAATGATGAGAGCCGGGTCGTATTTCACGGCCCGGCTCTTTGGACTCCAAACGCATTCTGGGACCTACTTTGCATCAACTGCCCTATACTCTGACCTCCCCACCCTGGGAGCCCATGACCGCAGCGACAACAAGTGCCACCGCCGCCGGTAGGTAGAACGTCCCTATCGACAACGCTCCCGCCACGCAGAACCCAAGGAGCAGCACTGCTGCCACCTATAACGACACCTTACGTGTCGACGGTTTGATACGCGTTGTCATGAGGATTGCAACAACGAGCGCGGTCAGCACAACGGGGCCGACCAACAGCGGAAGCGCAAACAGGCCATTGGCCTTAAGGAGAGTCTCCGTGGTCTCTACGGACTCGATGGCGAAGCCCCCCGGGCGCGTTTCTATAGTAGATGAGACGCTCTGGTAGACTGGCCCAAACGCCATAAATAGCGAGGCAAACCATGCCAGGACGTGGGCAACCCCCCGCAGAGATCGCCGCGCCGTCCCAGCTCCTTATCCCCGGCTCCAATTCCGCGTCCTGCGTTTCATAGATTCAGCCTTCTGGACCTCGCACCGCGAAACCAGACTACATCTCCATCTTCTTCTCGCCCGACAGGTACGCCTCTGGCTCCTTCTGGAACGCGCGATTACACCCCGGACCGCAGAAGTAGTAGGGATGGCCCTCGTGGTCCCAGGTGCCGCCAGACGGATCAACCATGTCCACGTCCATCCCGCACACCGGGTCCACAGCGGTCTGGGTCTTCTTCCCGAACAACGGTATCTTCATCCCTTTCCTCCATTTAGTGTCAGGATCTGGGACTAACTTATCTCCGCTAACTGCGGAATCCCTTCAGTCTCAGCGAATTGCTCACCACGGTAACGGAGCTAATCGCCATTGCACCGGCCGCGAGCATCGGATTCAGGAACCCCAACTCGCCGAGGATGGGCCTGAGAGCCTCGGGCACCCCGGACCCGGAGAACACGAAGTAGAGCGCACCGGCTGCGATCGGGATGAGCGCCACGTTATATGCGAACGCCCAGAACAGGTTCTGTTTGATGGTCCGCATCGTCGCCCTGCTCAGCGCCAGAGCTGTCGCTACCTCCCGAATGTCGCCGCCCACCAGCGTGATGCTCGCCGTCCCCATCGCCACGTCCGTGCCTGTGCCCATCGCGATGCCAACATCCGCCCGAGCCAACGCGGGAGCGTCGTTGACGCCGTCGCCCACCATGGCGACCGTCTTGCCCTCGGCCCGCAGCTTGTCGACCGTCGCGGCCTTGTCTCCCGGCAGTACCTCCGCGACCACGCGGTCGATCCCGGCCTGCTCCGCGATGGCATTCGCGGTCGCCAGGTTGTCCCCCGTAAGCATCACCACCGTGATGCCTCGGTCTTGCAACTTCGTCACCGCCTCGTGGGCGCCCGGTTTCAGGGCATCCGCAATTGCTAGTACACCCCGGACCTCACCGTCCAGGGCGACGAATGCGGCTGTTTTCGCCTGCGCGGACAGGGCCGCAGCCCCCTCGCCAAGCCCGTTGAGGGACAGTCCAGCCCTTTCGATGAGCGCCCGATTGCCCACCATCAGCCTCTTCCCATCGACAGTCGCATGTATCCCGAAGCCCGGCTCGGAATTGAACTCGCGCAGGTCCGACAGCGCCAGCCCCCGCTCCGCTGCGGCCTCAACGATCGCTTCGCCCAGCGGATGCTCCGAGCCCTGCTCCGCCGATGCCGCCAGCCTCAAAAGCTCGTCCTCGTCGATACCCGACACCAGCACATCGGTCAGGGTCGGATGCCCGGTCGTCAGTGTCCCAGTCTTGTCCATGACTACAACCTCGACTTTGTGCGCCGTCTCGAGGGCCTCGGCGTTGCGGATCAATATGCCGCTCTCCGCGCCCTTGCCGGTCCCGACGATGATCGCCGTGGGCGTCGCCAGACCCATCGCGCAGGGGCACGCAATGATCAGCACGGCCACCGCCGTGAGCATGGCGTACAGGTACGTCGGCTCCGGCCCGAACACGAACCAGATGCCGAAGACCGCTGCAGCTACGAGGATTACCACGGGCACGAAGTAGCTGGCGATCAGATCCGCCATCCGCTGTATCGGCGCCTTCGACCCCTGCGCCTCCTCCACCAGCCGCACGATCTGCGCCAGCATACTGTCGCGTTCCACCCGGGTTGCCCGGTACGTGAAACCGCCAGTAGTGTTGATCGTGGCGCCTATGACTTTGTCCCCGGGCCTCTTTTCCACAGGGGTACTCTCTCCCGTCAGCATCGACTCGTCGATCCAGGACAGGCCGTCTACGAGCTCACCGTCAGTGGCCACCTTCTCGCCCGGCCTCACCATCACGATGTCGCCTTCAACCACCTCTCCCAGAGGCACGTCGACCTGCTCGCTATTCCTGATCACCCGTGCAGACTTCGCTTGCAGACCCATCAACGCCTTTATAGCGTTCGACGCCCGACCCTTGGCCCTGGCCTCCAGGAACCGCCCCAGCAGCACCAGGCCGATGATCGCGGTCGATGTGTCGAAATACGTCGCAGTTTCTACGCCCTCGAAGAACGACGTCCTTCCAAAAAAGGTCACGGACGCGCTGTACAGGAAGGCCATCGAGGTGCCCACCGCGATAAGCGTGTTCATGTTGCTCGTGCGGTGTTTCAGTGCCCCCCACGCACTCGTGTAGAACTGCCGGCCTGCCCAGAACTGGACCGGCACTGCCAGCGTTAGGAACACATAATCCAGCCTGAACGACAGAGCGTCTGTAGCACGCTCAATGGCGGTCAGCGCCATGATGATCGCCGCCACCCCAAGGCTTACGACGAACTTGCGGCGGAGCAACGCCTGCTCCCTTGGAGAAGCCGTATCGCGCATCTCGTCGCCGGCCAGCCCCTCGAAGGAGTAGCCGGCGTCCTCGACGGCGTGCCGTAGGTCGCTGATCGTGACAGCTCCAGCGACGAACTCGACCGTCGCTCGCTCCGTGGCGAGGTTTGTGGTAGCCGACTCCACTCCCGGTACATCCTCAAGGGCCTTGGAGATGTGGGCCACACAAGACGCGCAGGTCATGCCTCCAATGTTCATCGTGACCCGCTCGTCGGCCACACCGTAGCCAGCGTCTTCCAGCGCCTCGGCGAGCGACTCCATGGACACCTCGCGGTCGCCGGACAGCATTATGGTGGCCTTTTCCGTGGCAAGATTCGTAGTAACCGACTCTACGCCCGGCACGTCCTTAAGCGCGTTGGACACAAGGCCCACACATGCCGCGCAGGTCATGCCCTTGACAACGATCTCCAACTTCGTCGCGGCCTGAGCAACCATCTCGATTACCTCTTGTCCGACAACGAATACAGCTCCAGAAGCTCGCCCAGAACCTGGTCCTCGCGCCCTTCCTTGACTCCATCTATGACGCACGAGTGCAGGTGGCCCTCCAGCAGCACGGACTCTAGCTTCTGGATAGCGCGTTTGATGGCAAAGGTCTGCTTTAAGATGTCCACGCAGTACTTGTCCTCCTCTACCATGCGCCGCACCCCGGCCAGATGGCCGTCGATATAGCTCAGCCGCTTCAGAGCGTCTGACTTGGCTTCGGATAGGGTCTCGTGTTCGTGGTGTGCTGCGGTAGCCATGCTGTACCTCCATTGTCGTCGGAGTAGAGGAGGGCCAAGATTAGACCCCCCCCCAGGGGGTGTGGGTATAGCCTAGCTCGACTGGCGGTTCATGTCAATAATCGGCTGATCCGATAGGGGCAAGAATATTGAGTTGGCAAATAGTTTTTTGCCACCTGGAAATGAGTTATCAATAATCCCAGGTACCCAAACAAGATCCGCATGGTGTCACGACCCTCCATTTTTATGAGCACGCATTACAAGAGGACCGGTATTGGTGGCACGGGTTCTGAATGAGAGCGGTCGCAGCGTTTCGCGTTCATCCCAGCAGTTAAATCTTTGGCCAGACGAGGAGAAGTAGTGCCCGCCCGCTAGTCGTCCGCAGAACTGACGTAGGCCCGTCTGGAGACCTCCTCAAACCCAACCTTGGCCGCGACCCGCAACGAGGCCGCGTTGCCCTCTCCGGCGCTCCACGCCGGCGTGCGCCCGCTTTTCCTCACCACCCGGGCCACAATAGACGCTGCTGCGGCTGCGAAACCACGCCCCCGCCACGGTTCCAGCGTCGAGACACCGATATCCGCATGACGCTCTGTAACCGCGTTGACATGAGCCAGCCCCACTAATCGGCCATCGACTATCGCGCCCGCAGCCATAGGCTCGAATCCGTCTGAACCGGTCCATGTGGGCGTTCCCATGTATTTTGCCATGAGGGGCTCGTCAACTGTCAGCAGCCTCCGCATCTCCGGCGACCGGAAGCTTGACGCCGCCCTCGTTAGCGTGTGATAGACATTGCCGTAATAGTGTGCGCGTCCCTTCGTCTCACGCTCTAGCACAGCCCCCAGCGATAGTGCCGACGCGGCTGACAAGTTGACCGTCCACCAGCCTGCGGCATATTTGAGAAGTCGCCAGATGACCTCAGCCTCCCCAAATGCCCACGGTTCTTCCATCAGGGATGTCGACTGAATCACCGCGCCGACAGGCTTCTCAAGGTTCCCTGAAATCCAGGCCTGGCACAGCCCCTGTCTCAGCAAATGGACGGGAATTACAGTCTCAGGCGAGTCGCCCAGGGCGTCGGCCAGCAAAAGACGCTCTGCCCTGTCGAGTCGATTAGTCATTCAAGCACCATCACGTACCGTAGGTGTATGGCGTCCGCCGAATCCATCTCCAGCTGAGCAGCATCACCACTTGGTGCCGGTGCACCTGCCCCGCCCACCAAGCCCCGACGCAGTCGGGGTTACTCCACCTTTTCCAGTGGAGC
The DNA here is from genome assembly GCA_913030785.1 of uncultured Chloroflexota bacterium. Lineage (GTDB taxonomy): Bacteria > Chloroflexota > Dehalococcoidia > Lucifugimonadales > CAJWER01 > CAJWER01. Next base: position 6,550 of record CAJWER010000072.1, read on the forward strand.
AAAGCTGAGCAGCAGCCGCTTGACCCCTTGGCCGTCCGAAAACGCCACCGTGACCTCGGTGTCGGTCCCGGAGAGCTTTGTGCCCATGACCATGCCCTCGCCGAACTTAGGGTGCCGGATCTTGTCTCCAGTCTTGAGGGGGGCAGCTTGTGGCTTCGGCGGACCAGATGACCCTGCTCGACGGCGCACAACCTTCGGTGTCTCCTGGGCCTTCCCATTCCCTGTCCTTCCCGGCTGAACCCTTTTCCCAGGTGTTGCAGAACGAGATGGACCGGAAGGCCAGGCGCCCGCACCCGCTGGGCCGACTCGAGTAGCCGACCGGGTCACCATCAGCTCCTCCGGGATGTCGTCCAGAAAGCGGGAGGCCCCATTGGGGTCGATACCGCCCCGGAAGCCGCGTCGGAACGCCCTGGTCAGATACAGACGCTCCTTCGCCCTGGTCATGCCCACATAGCACAGTCGCCGCTCCTCCTCCATCTGCTCTTCGTCGTCCATCGAGCGGATGTGAGGCAAAATGCCGTCCTCCATGCCGACCATGAATACTACCCGGAACTCCAGCCCTTTGGCCTGGTGCAGTGTAATCAGCGTTACGGCGTTGGCCCTGTCCTCCATGTTGTCGGTGTCGCTCACCAGCGTAACGCTCTCCAGAAACGCCGCCAGAGTATCGTCCCGGTCCACCTCAGCGAAATCCTTAAGGAACGCGCTTGCGCCGCTCTTGAACTCCTGGATGTTTTCCCACCGCTCCTCGCCGCGCTCCGCCTCGTTCTGAACGTGCCGCCCGTATCCGGTTCGCTCCAACACCAGATCGATCAAATCCACCAGATCCAGTTCTGACATGTCCGCGATCAGCCCTTGGATCAACTCGCGGAAATTGGTCAGGGCGCGGGCAGACCGGGCGGGCAGGGGAGCCACAGCAGCGCTCGGAGACACCTCATCGGTATCGGACAACGTCTCGATGGCAGCGAACATGGAAATCCCCGCGTCACGTGCGGTGCGCGTAAGCTCGTCCAGCGTGCGCTGCCCGATACCGCGAGGAGGTACATTTACCACCCGGCTCAAGCTGACATCGTCGTCGGGATTGACTAGGAGCTTCAGGTACGCTGCGACATCCTTGATTTCCTGGCGCTGGTAGAAGCGTAGGTTTCCCACGAGCTGGTAAGGAATGCCGTACCGCATGCAGGCCTCTTCAAGGGCGCGCGACTGGGCATTCACCCGATACATGACCGCCACCTCACCGCGAGAGTAGCCCTCCGTCTTTACGAGCCGCTCCATCTCCTTGACGACATATTGAGCCTCTTCCTGTTCGTTGTACCCCTCCACAGTCACGATGGGTACGCCCTTGCCGTTCTGTGTGAACAACTCTTTGTCGACCCGTTGCTCGTTGGATGAGATCAGCTTTCTTGCGGCGTCCACAATGGTCTGGGTAGAGCGATAATTCTCTTCCAGGGCAATTATCTTCGCCTCTGGGAAATCCTTCTGGAAGCTCAGAATGTTCCTGATGTCGGCGTTGCGCCATGAGTAGATTGACTGGTCGGGGTCGCCCACGACGCAGATATTGCGAGTCCTGTCGCCGATCTGCCTGGCGATGGCATACTGGGCGACGTTCGTATCCTGGAATTCGTCCACCATCAGGTGGGAGTAGCGCTCCTGGTACTTTGTAGCGATGTCTGGTCGGTTGCGCAGCATGAAATAGACCTTGAAGAGCAGATCGTCGAAATCCACCGCCGAGTTGCGGGCCATCAGAAGCTGGTACCTCTCGTACACCCTGTGCACGATCTCGTCCCAGTAGTTTGCGCTGGCTTTGCCGAACTGCTCGGCGTCAATGAGCTGGCTCTTCGCGCTGGAGATGGCCGACTGTATCGCCCTTATGGCGAACCGCTTCGGGTCGACATTGACCTCAGACATGCAACGCTTGAACAGTGCCTGCTGGTCGGAGTCGTCGTATATCGTGAACTCTCGGCTGAGACCGATCTGCTTCCCTTCGCGCCGCAGCAGCATCGCGCAGAAGGCGTGAAATGTGGAGGCGGTCATGTCCTTGGCTGCAGGGCCAAGAAGGCCGTGCAACCGCTCCTTCATCTCCTTGGCGGCCTTGTTGGTGAAGGTCACAGCCGCTATCCGGTACGGGGGTACGCCGACTACCTTGACCAGGTAGGCGATGCGGTGCGTGATGACTCGGGTCTTGCCGGAGCCTGGGCCGGCGACGATCAGCAACGGCCCGTCGATAGTCTCGACGGCCTCTCGCTGCCTGGCATTCAGCCCTTCAAGTATCTTTGTTTGTTGCATATTGTTTGGGGTGCGGAAATGCGGTCTGAGGCACGGCCTCCCCTCCCTCCCAAGGAAGAGGACTGAGGTGAGGGTCACCCCTCTACGTCACGAAAAGGGGGTCAGCCTTAGTAATCACGCGCGTCTCATCGGCCATCGCCTTACGGAGGTACTTCGGCAGTGCAAACATGCCCTCGTGGGTAGTGCCGTCGTAGTGGCGCAACGGACCCGAAACGCGCTCCTTGAGTAGCTGATCTACTTCCGGGGCCTCCATCGACGCCGGGTCGCGGCCCAGCGAGCCCACGACAAATCCCCAGGTAGAGCCGAAGGAAGGCACGAAAGCCTCGTACGCACTGACGCCATCGAACACGCTGCCGATCGTACCGGCCACCGCCGAGAAACACTGCTCGTAGAACGCCGGGCCCGTTGGGCCGGACTGCGCTACGAAAATACCCCCAGGCCCTAGCCGATCCCGCAGCAACTCGTAGAACTCCCGTGTGTACAGTACATATGCGGGGCCGCCCTCGAGAGGGTCCGGAACGTCGATGATCGCTACGTCGAAGGGCTCCGCCGTGTCCTGCAAGTACGCCAGCGCATCCACGTGCAGTAGATCCAGGCGAGGGTCGTCGAAGGCGCCTCGATGGAAGCTAGGCAAGTACTGGCGACATGCTTCGACGACCTCGCGGTCGATGTCCGCCATCACCACGCGCTCGACGCTTTCGTGGGCCAGGACCTCTCGAATTGTGGCGCCCTCGCCACCCCCGGCGACGAAGACACGTTTCGGCGCTTCGTGGGCCAGCATAGGAGGCTGGACTAGAGACTCGTGGTAGACGAACTCGTCCAGCTCCGTCGACTGGGTCTTGTCGTCGAGGACCAGCGAGCGTCCGAAGCAGGCGGTATCCTGGATCACCATCGACTGGTATTGAGTGCGGGCTGAATAGATGACCCGGTCCACACGCTCAGCCTGAAGCAAGTCCGGGGTAATGTGCTCGTAGTGCCAGTTGCCGTCGGAGGGCGGAGATATACCCTCGATCATCAGATCGCGGCCGTCGTCGCTTCAGGGACCGGGCCGCGCGTCAGCCTCTTGATCGTGGGCGAGGAACACCGCAGGCGCTCGATAATCAGCTCAGCGGCCTTTTCGGGATTGAACCCCTTGCCGCAGGTGAATATGTCGGCCGCCGCATAGCCGTGTTCCGGCCACGTGTGGATGCAAAGGTGCGACTCGGAGATGGCCACAATTCCCGTGACACCCCGCGGGTCGAATTTGTGGAAGGACTTCCCGATGATCGTGGCCCCGGCCTCGGTCGCAGCGCTGATCATCGCGTCCTGTATATAGTCGATGTCGTCAAGAAGGGCCTCGTCACACTTGCCAAGCTCCAGCAGCAAGTGGGTTCCTAGAGCGTCCAATCAGCGTTCCTCCACGCGGTTTCCAGATGGTTCAGCAGACGACAAATTATACATTAAAGGGACGTGTCCGGAATACCCACGCCGCACTACGACACCTTCACTGCAAGGACGACCATCTTGTACGGGACATCGGTCCTCATACACGCTGGCGACAGGAAACTGCGGCAGGAACACGTGCCGCGGTTCCGCCCTGAACGCCGCCTCGACACCGGCGTCGCCAATCTGTCCGGCGCTCTTAAGCCCGTCGACCAGTCCATTGCGGAGTACAGAAGGCGAACTTGCACCGTTGGGATCAACAACCGGTCCGTCCACGTGAGTAGCAGTATCCATGATCACCGATGATACGAAACAGCAAGCCGAGCCAACAGTGTGCGCCCACCCATAGAACGAGCCAAGGCCGTGCCCACTGCCGTTGCTCAAGAAAAGTTACGTTGGGTGAGTTGCCCTTCGCCTTGAGCCCGTCGAACCACCGTCCTAGACCGCGGCGTTTGGTGCAAAGCCCCGTCCGTGATCCAAGAGCGTGACCGAGTCACCGCGTCACCGCCCTCGTCCCCCAAAAAGTCACCGTGCCACGTCACCCGGCGATGTCTTCGACCATTACCTTGCGCAGGTCGGTGATCTGGTCGCGGAGCAGCGCTGCCTTCTCGAACTCCAGGTTCTTGGACGCCGTCTTCATCTGCCGCTCCAGATCTTTGATGAGCCGCAGGATGTCCTCCTTCGGCAAATCGCCTGAGGTGATGTAGGGCGTCTTCGTCTCGGCGATCTCCATCACCCGCTCGGTGATGTCGTGGACCGCCTTGCGGATTCCCTGGGGCGTGATACCGTGCTCGGCGTTGTACTCCTCCTGGAGGTGGCGACGACGATCGGTCTCGTCGATAGCCCGCCGCATCGAGTCCGTGATCCTGTCGGCGTACATGATGACCTGGCCGTCGATGTGGCGAGCCGCACGGCCGATTGTCTGCGTCAGCGACGTCGCCGAGCGCAGGTAGCCCTCCTTATCTGCATCCAGAATCGCGACGAGGCTCACCTCGGGTAGGTCCAGCCCCTCTCGGAGCAGATTAATACCCACCACCACTTCGTAGACGCCCAACCGCAGGTCCCTGAGCACCTCGCTGCGTTCGAGGGTGTCGATCTCCGAGTGCAGATGCTGGGTCCTGATACCCGCCTCACGCAGGTAGTCGGCCAACTCCTCGGCCATGCGCTTGGTCAGCGTGGTCACTAGGCAGCGTTCGCCCCGTCCAGTGCGGATCCGTATCTGGTAGAGCAGGTCGTCGATCTGCCCGGTGGTAGGCTTCACCTCGATGCCGGGGTCGGAGAGGCCGGTGGGACGAATTACCTGCTCCACCATCTGCTGGCTGTGCTCATACTCATACGGACCCGGCGTAGCGGAGACGTACACGACTTGACGGGCGCGCTCCTCGAACTCGCCGAAGCTCAACGGCCGGTTGTCCAGCGCCGAGGGCAGCCGGAAGCCGTAATCGACCAGCACATTCTTGCGAGACTGGTCGCCGCCGTGCATCGCTCGGACCTGCGGCAGCGTCATGTGGGACTCGTCGATGAAAGATGGGTGGATGCCAGTCACGAAGCATCCAACGCGCTGCTTGTTCGTACGCACCTGTTGAAGGAAAAAGCGGCAGTAGCACAGTTCACGCCAATGAAGACGGAACATTCAACCGCGGCAGAAGCTGCAGCTACGGTTGATGAGTCGTATGCCGAATTTAAATCGCCTGATGTCGTCGTACTCGGTATGGGCAATGATGGGCATTGTGCGAGTTGGTTTCCAGAATCCAGTGATCTTGGAGACGCAATGTCACTCACAACACGTCACACAGTCATATCTATCAGTGCGGTAGGATCTTCTGTCGCTGGTAAATATACGGACCGCATGACGATTACCCTGCCCGTGGTAAAAGCCGCTAAATCGGTGTTTCTTTTGATAACGGGTGCAGAGAAACGACGCGTGCTGGAGCAAACGTCCCTTCAGCTCCCAATTCATCATGCTTTATCTGCTTCACCGCAAACGGAGGTGTTCTGGGCACCATGAACAATCTTCATCC